>JAYYQC010000001.1:0-4168 GCA_036128675.1 Myxococcota bacterium
GCTCGAGGACTTTAACCCTGAATGGTCTTTAGGCGGGTCGGGGCAACCATTCGAACGCTCTTACGGTCGCTTGGGCGCCAACCAACTCGAGCTTCTGGCCGAAGGCGAGCTCTGGTTGCAGTTAGGGACAAGCGGAACGGAAACAATTCGGGGGTTGGCTTTCTGGGACCGAGAAGAGATGCTTGCCCAACGTGTAATTACACCAGACGATAATGCCCCTCTTCTCTTTGACTCCATGATCTATGTGTACACCTATGAGGCGGGGCAGGAACGTATTACGAAAACATGGTTAGGGGTTGTAAATGCGACCATTCCAGCCTTGAGCGTTAGTTTTCCGCAGTTGGGAGCTCTTTGGGGCAAGGTTGACGCGACAGATCGCCTTGTTCATTACATTGTCTACGCCGGAGTCATCGATGCGAATGGCGATGGTTTCGCCGCAGAGCAGGCTGAGATTCGTATTGGCTATGAGTTGGTGGAGGGACGCATTCAAGCTGGCCGCATTGAAGCCTTTTCTGCAACTCCAGACGATACTGCGATTGAAGGTTGGGCCATTATTGAGTGCTTAGGTGCCAAAGGTACCGTGACTGAGTCCTATCGGGTCCCGGTTCAGAGAGGTTCCGGAGACGCGGATAGCGCCCTGGGGGCTTTTTCGAATCAGTGTGAGGAAGGTTTTCGCTCTGGGTTATCCACGCTTACCATTCCTGAGCTCACAGATATTCCCGACGAGGTCCTCTGGCTTCAGAGTGCGGCACCTTAACCTAGGTAAAGAGTCTGTCGCGGGTCGCTTGGAGTTCTTGGGAAGAGTGTTCAAGCTGAGCTGTGTCATTTCGAGAGTGAACTTTATTTCCGGCCACCCAGGTTGATTCGATATGCGACGATGGCAACGAAAACGTAATCGCATTTAAGATATCTTCTTCTGCGACTCCGGCGATAAATGGATCTCGTTCTCTCACCGTGAATATATCAAAGTAGCTACCGACTGAGAGTGACTCTGTGGGGTCACCGAGGGCCATACGGCCTCCATCGGTCGCGGCCTGAAAGCAGACGCTGCCTGAGCTTTGCGATGCCTCCAGTGGCAACGCATTGCGAACCTCAAGCCGAAGGCGTTCGTGCATTTCAAGCCGCCGCGCTTCCTCAAGCAGCGAAGAAAAAGTCTGACCATCGGTGCCTAGGCTTAATGAGACGCCTGCCTTTAGATAGTCGCGTGCGGGCCCAAGCCCGTCGCCAAGGTCTGCCTCGGTTGAAGGGCAGAAACAGACCTGCGCGCCACTCCTTGAAATAGTGGCAATATCATCTGTAGACACGTGGGTGGCGTGGACCAATACTGTACGCGGGTCGAGACACCCGGATTCTTCGAGGAGACGGACTGGGCTCATGCCGTAGTGTTGGTGGCATCCAGCGTTCTCACGCGGCTGTTCACTGACGTGCATGTGAAAAGGACGATCGCGGTACCCACTCTTCAACTCTTTGAGGGCCTCGGGCGGAACTGCTCGAACGCTGTGAGGAGCGAGACCAACTGTACAGTGCGCATCTTCTAATTCAATGAGTGCATCGAGGCTCGCCCTTACGGTCTTTAAATCTGGGTCAATAAATCTGCGTTGCTGTGGCTGAGGTTCGGCATCGAAATCGCCGCGGAGATAGATCGTTCGAAGAAGTGTGAGCCGAAGGCCAGCATCTTTTGCCGCGGCAATGATCGCCTTACTCATCGCGAGCGAATCTGGGTAGGGTGTGCCGTCTGGTTGGTGATGCACGTAGTGGAATTCGCCGACGTGCGAGGTCCCGGATGCGGCCATTTCGAGGTAGAGATGCCTCGTAATTGTGTAAATATCGTCGGGGGTTAGCTGAGCTAAACACTGATACATCACCCGTCGCCAGGTCCAAAACGAGTCTTCGCTCGGCCCGCGGTACTGTGTCGGTCCACGCAGGAGTCTCTGAAAACCGTGCGAGTGGGCGTTTACCAAGCCAGGAAGAGCGATCACCTCAGGTGAAAAGTGGACGGTGTCGTCGTCGAGATCTTCTTGAGAAATATTGGACTTTCTCGAAACTATTCGCCCGGCCTGGTCGAGCCTAAAATGAACATTTTTCTCGTAATTATAGGGGGTTACAAGCTTTGGGGTAAAAATGCTCTTCATTTGGAGCTCTCCTCCTGATTTCAACTAACGCAGGCGACCTTGACACCCAAAATCCGAAGTATTCAAATAGCAGGTATGACGCAACGAGGGTTTAATGGAAGTCGATTAGGCGCGCGCGCATTCAGCCCGCCGCTGCGACTCTCTATTTTTTACGCGGTTGCCCTGCATCCTTCGTCTCACGACCGTCGACTCCGGCGTATGAAAGATCGCCTCAGGGATCCAGCGTTCAAACAGCGATCTTCAAGTCATGGCGAAGAACGTCGCCTTCCCCGACGGCCACAAGCGTCGTCTCTTCGTTCGAATTCCTGATATAATTCGTCTTTTCGGTTCGTCGGCTGATTGAACCCCTCCTTTTCAATTCACATTGTTTGTGTACGGGTCGTCTTAACGATAGGTTAGGCCCCAATAAATGCTCGATAGCAGCTTATTACGTATAAGGTGGCGGCTAGCACCACGTCAAAATAGCCACCTGACCTTTGATATTTCACGTGGAGCGGGCTAAAGAAGCCGCGAACTTTCTGGTTGGTCAACGCAGGGACGTTTTATGGCGCGATATACAATTAAAAAAGGTTTAGATCTTCCCATCAGTGGGGCCCCTAATAAAGAGGTAACTGAAGCCGCAGCTCCTAAGAGAGTTGCTCTTGTTGCTCAGGATTACCTAGGGATTAAGCCCAAGATGGCGGTCAATGTTGGCGATGAGGTAAAGCGTGGACAAACGCTCTTTATCGATCGCACTAACCCTGGGGTACAATTTGTATCCCCCGGAGCAGGCAAAGTTGTCGAGGTGAACCGTGGCGCGAAGCGCGCACTGATCTCCGTCGTTGTCGAGCTTTCGGAAGCCGATAAAAACGGGGAAGACGGTACCTCTGTCGATTTCGAGAACTACAAGTCGGGTATGAGTGCTCAGGCTGCGTCTCGGGAAGAGGTCAAAGCCCTTCTTTGTGAGTCAGGCCTGTGGACTGGACTCCGAGGCCGTCCGTTTAGTCGAGTGGCTGCCGTCGATGGTACGCCTAAGGCTATCTTCGTGACGGCAATGGACTCCACCCCGTTATCACCTGACCCGCTTACTATTCTGCGAGGGCGAGACGATGACATTATCGCCGGGCTACATGCTGTTAGTAAGCTGACAGATGGTAAAACGTACGTGTGCAAGGCGCCTGGTGCGGCGATTCCGACCGGTGATGCGCCGGTTGAAGTCCATGAGTTCTCAGGGCAGCACCCAGCGGGCACAGTCGGTGTACATATCCACACGCTCTCTCCGGTCAACCGGAACCGAAGTGTTTGGCATATTGGGTACCAAGACCTCGCAGCGATTGGTCACCTCTTCAACACCGGGAAACTCGAAGTAAACCGGTTCGTCGGGATTGGTGGTCCGCAAGCGCGTAATGGTCGCATCTTTAAGACACGCTTTGGTGCCGAAATCGGTCCTCTTCTCGAGGGCGAAACGCACGAAGGCGAAAATAGAATAGTATATGGCTCGCCGCTTAATGGCCGGCCAGTCGATGGTCCAAGTGCGTATCTTGGACGCTATTTCAATCAAGTAAGCGTATTACTCGAAGGACGCGAACGAGAATTCCTTGGCTGGCTAGCGCCGGGCTTTGAGAAATTCTCAATTTCACGCCTCTTCGTATCTAAATTTTTCGATGGCAAAGTATTTGATTTCACGACGACTACGAATGGCTCACACCGAGCAATGGTTCCAATTGGCCTCTACGAAAAGGTTCTGCCAATGGACCTCATCGCTACCTATCTCTTGAGGGCTCTGCTCTCGAAAGATCTGGAGCGGGCTGAAGAGCTGGGCGCTCTTGAGCTCGATGAGGAAGACCTTGCTCTCTGCACTTATGTTTGTCCGGGCAAGAGCGACTACGGCACACTTCTTCGTAGCGCCCTTACTCAAATCGAAAAGGAGGGGTGATGAAAGCGCTCCGAGATGTATTGGATTCAGTGGCGCCACTTTTCGAAAAGGGCGGGAAATTCGAGAAGCTTTATCCTGCGTATGAAGCTCAAGACACCATTCTTTTCACGCCAGGCGAAGT
>JAYYQC010000002.1:0-6584 GCA_036128675.1 Myxococcota bacterium
CTTTCGCATGACTTCGAGAAGCAACTTCGAGGTCGTATCGGTAGACCATGCCAGGCGCGTAATGTACGCCCCGGGTGTCTAAGCTCGGAAGCTCAGAGCCCGGCGCAGAGCCTTGCCCAAACCATCCATAAAGAGCGCCGCCGGCGGTCAGTGCGGCCATCGCCCAGGCCAGTCGTTTTTTCGTTATCGTCTTGAGCATCGTCAGTCTCCATTCGGCAGATGTCGGACAACGGACTACAGAAAACGTGCCAACCAGAAATCCTCTTAATTTTAAACACTTAGAAAAATGGCACCGCATCCTTACGCGTCGACAGTGTCCACCTTCGACACCTTCGACACCCCGTGAATTGCGTCAATCTCAGGGCCTCCGTAGAGTAAACGGGCCCTCGGCCAAAGGAAGCAGATGCCACAACTACGCTCAGATCGCCCCATCCCACTCGAGGCTCTGCTCGAGCTTTACGCGAGTGTCGGATGGACCGCCTACACACGGGAGCCCGAGACACTGGAGCGCTCCTTTACCGGTGCAACCTATGTGGTGGGTGCCTGGGAGGCGGACGAGCTTGTCGGTGTCTGCCGGGTCCTCAGCGATGATGCATCGATCCTCTACGTGCAGGATATCCTGGTGGACCCCGACCATCAGCGGCGAGGGATCGGCCGAGCGCTCCTAGAGAACGTCCTAGATCGCTACAGCCACTGTCGGCAGAAAGTGCTGATGACCGACGACCGCCCCGAGCAAAAGGCATTTTATGAGGCTCTGGGCTTCACACGCTTAGACCTACGCGAAGGGCCAACGCTTCGCGCTTTTGTAAAGCTGGGCTAATGGTTTGGAAAGCCTTGTTACCGACGCGTCATTTCGCGCGCTACTCCCAGAGGAAGTTCTCCGACACTTTCATCGTGGGACTCTCGCAAGGGTACTGAAACTGAAGCACACTCTGCGCGCTTCCGTGATGCTCGGTGGCAAGACAGCGGCATCGACTTCCGTTCCCCGATGAGTAGTGACGGGTCTCCTGAACCTCTCCATGCCCCCAAAACTTGGTGTAGTAAAAGTAAACTTTATCGCTTTGCCAAAAGTATTTGAAGTTACTGCCGCCCATACTTCCATGAAAAGAGGTGGTGGTTACCTCGGCGAGGTGTCCCTGGTAAAAGCGGTGAATCTCCTCAAAACCGCCGTGAAACTCCTCGTCAGTGGATACCACTTCAGTCCGAAGCTTTTTATTGTTCGCGACCTTAGCGTAGCGCCTCCGGATTTCCTTAATTCGCTCAGGCGGACAGTCGAACCGTTCAATCGATGAAGGGCGTCCGGCCCCATTCACCGAACGTAATGTGAATTTGGCATTCGGCGTAATCTTCTCCATTGGCTTTGTCTTCAGGACCCCTTTGTCGTCGACATAGACAACTGCATCGCTATCGGTCACAAAAGAGACTTTACCATCGTAGTGCCGGGCTAACCTTAGAACTGTTGCTCTCTTTTGTGCGTCGCCCGCGAAGCCGATCTCAAATTCCGACAGAGGCATCAGATACTTCCCCACGGCGTTCGAAATCTGAATGCCTTCCGCGACAAAACGCGCCAAAATCCGATTGGCATCCGTCTGCTTTGATGCTTTCACGAAGTGCTGTGCACTACCACGCCAAAGGTTCCCTTGATAATCCACAATTTCAACTGGCCCGGTGGCGCTGTATGGAAGGATCGGCTCGGCGTGTGCCAATGAGGCGAAGAGAACAACCGCCACGGTCATCACAGCAAATTGAAGATAGGTCGACATGGCTGGCGTCCTCCGATTAAAGTTGGGCTACACTACAACGACGCACCTCCGACCGAAACACTCCGCTGCACCTAAATAAAGAGAAAGACCGCAGCTGAAAGGCAAAACCGATGTCCCCAGGTTATATCTACCTTACCATCGCAATCATCGCTGAGGTCATCGCGACTTCGGCCCTCAAAGCCAGCGAAGAGTTCACCAAGCTGACCCCCAGTATCATCGTCGCGCTTGGATATAGCGTCGCGTTCTACATGCTCTCACTTTGCCTCAAAGATATACCGGTTGGCATTGCCTACGCCGTGTGGTCCGGGCTTGGCATCGTCCTGGTCACCCTCATCGCATGGTTTCTCTATGGTCAAAAGCTGGATGCTCCCGCGCTGATTGGTCTTGGGCTCATCATTGCGGGTGTCGCAACCATCCAGCTCTTCTCGAATGCCAGCGCGCATTAACAAGGTGACGAGCTCGACAGCTATCCGCCTCTCTCGTCATCTAAACGGCACTGAATGTGTGGGCTCCATCACACCAAAAGGTAGGTAAACGTGGCACATAATCTGCAGTGCAATCACCAACCTCAGAAAGGACCCATGCTCAATGAAACGCCCTACCTTGCTTCGCTTATCCATGCTCGCTCTCTTTCTCAGCCAGGGGGCCTGTGCATCCATCAGCACCCTTGAGAGCGCCCGCGTTGTCGAGGGCGCATCCTTTGCGGTCGAGACAGTCATACTCGACCAAGGCTACGCCGAAGCCAAAGAGGCAGAGCGTGTCGCCCAGGAAGGCATCACCCTTGAAGAAGATGGGTCGAGGCCTTTTATCGATGAGTCCACACCCCGCATCGAACCCGTCAGTGTTGCCTTGGTCGTACGTGGCGGCAAGCCTGGCAAGATACCCATGCAGACTGAGTTAGCCATTAGTTCAGCCGGTACACTGATGTTTGGCGTAAAGTCCCAGCTGGTTGATGTTGGTCCTTTTGCCGCCTCTGTCGGATTCAAGATGGGTACCGACCTCATCAGTTTTCTCGATATTCTTACCGATGACCCCGACGAGGATGATGACGACCCCGATGATGTGTGGAAGAAGCGTGTTCAATTTGCGATGCCCGTCATCGCCAGCCTGCACCCCTTCGAAGGCCTCGATCTCTACGCAGCCGCTCGAGTCCAGTGGCTCGGAACCGCGCAAGGTTACCACAAGCTTGTCGTCGGGACCGCCGGCACCTGCGTTGGGACCGACTACAGCGTGTGCGTCGAAGCTGGCAAGTATGCTTCGATTGGTACTGATTTCGATGGATATTATGGCGGATTTAGCCTCAAGCTGAGTGGCTTCCCTCGTTGAACTGCCTTAGCGACGTATCAATGAGTCCGCTTGAAATTACTTAGACGCGCGTTTGCGTAATGAGAGCTGCAGCTCTTCAACCGATGATGACCACGCTGGTGCCTCCTCGACTGGCTCCCACGGCGTCTCTGGCCACCATCGATCGACACGGGGCTCTTGGTCCGCTTCGTACGATGCGCCTGGTCTCAAAATAGCAACATCGACACCGAGTCGCTCAGCCGCGGCAGCGACCCGTTCGGCTGGTTCAGTCCAACCGTGGAGCGCAAGATCAAAAAGCCCCCAATGCACAGGGATCATGACATTACCGCCCACCATGCGATGGGCGATGACCGCTTGCTCAGGGCCTAAATGCACATCGGCCCAGAGCTGATTGTAGGCCCCCGACTCCATCAGCGTGACATCGAATGGCCCAAGACGCGCCCCGATCTCCGCAAATTGTGGATGCAGGGCGGTATCGCCGCTGTAAAAGAGACTCCGCGTCGGCCCTTTCCAGGCCCATCCAGCCCAGAGCGTCGCATTTTGGTCCATAAAGGTCACCGCTCTCCCGGAGAAATGCCGCGACGGCGTAGCGGTGATTTTCACGTCACCGATGCGATGGTCATCCCACCAATCGAGCTCGATGATTTTCTCAGGCTCGACATCCCAAAACTCCAAGTGAGCCCCAACCCCTAAGGGAACGAGCCACTCGAGGTCAGGATAGCGCTCAATAAGCCGCGCAACGGTGGGACGGTCCAGGTGGTCGTAGTGGTCGTGAGAAATGATAATCGCATCGATGTGCGGTAGGTCGTCAAAGGCCAAGGGTGGCGCGTAGAAACGCTTAGGACCGGCCCACGTAAAAGGCGAAGCCCGCTCTGACCAAATTGGGTCAATCAGCGTACGCACGCCGTCGATCTCAACCAAGAAGGCCGAGTGCCCCATCCACGTCAGACGGAGCCCACTCGCGGGTGGATTGTCGAAGTCTGACCGCTCTCGGGTCTGGACCTGCAACGGTTCGCCAGGCTCACGGTACCGCGAGCCACCAAAGAAGAACTTGCTGGTCATCTCAATCCAGTTGCCATCGATCCGCTCAAGCTCATTGGTGAAACGTTCGTCGTCTGGATCCCACTGAGGAGACGCCGCCATGCGCTTGAGTCTGTCTCCTTCGGCGCGGGCCCCCGTCACATCACCCACGCTCCAAAGGCAGCCGGTGATCCCAAGGGCGAGTAGAAGCAGACTACTGAGTATCCATCGGAGGGGTGGTCTTCGAATCATCATGATTATCCAGTCTATTTGGGTAGCCCTAATGTGTGCGGGATCTCCTACCAGCGCAACCTGCGATTGAAACGAATAAAGAATCGACCCTTCACGTCAGATTCCGGCACCGCGTTGCGAAAGACTCTCTGAAGGAGACATTTTGACATGAAACGACCCATGCTGGCTTTGATTGCCCACGACTCACAGAAAAACGCCCTCATCCAGCTGGCCGCAGAAGAGGAATACCAGCTGCGCCACGAATATCTCGTCGCTACAAAAACAACCGGGGAAGCCCTCGCCGGGGCTGGGCTGCATCTCGCGGTTGGCACCGTTCAGAGCGGTCATCGCGGCGGCGACCTCCAGATCGCCGCAGGAATCATTGAAGGCAAGGTCGATGGCGTTATCTTTCTTCAAGACAAGCTAAACAACCATCCGCATCAGGCCGATATCGATGCACTTTACCGGGTCGCTGCGCTCTATGGCGTGCCGATTGCGAGCAGCCCAGAGGCCGCGAAAGTGATGATCCGTACCCGCCGGCGTAAACGCGAGCTGCGACGGGTGAACCCCATCATCCACAGCGTACGCCAGACGCTCAACCCCAGTCAGACCTCAAGCCTTGGGCAGCCGGTCTACTAAGAGCTTGTCGAGACTGAAGCGCCCTGCGCCGGTCCCCATCAGCGTGAGAGAGAAGGTCGCAAAGAGAATACCCTTTTCCATCTTGCTAAACGGGTCATCTCCATGTGCAAGGAAGACAGCGACCAGCATCGTCTGTAGCAGAAAAAATCCAGAGACCCGAGTCATCAGACCAAGAGCAATGAAAACGCCGCCGACAAGCTCTGCGAGACCCGCAGCCCACGCAAAGAACTCCGGCGCAGGAAAGCCAAGCTTGCCAACGAACCCGATAAAACCATCCGAAGGCGGGACCTTGCTTATGCCGTGAGCGATAGCCATCGAGAGCCCGAAGACCAAGCGCATCAGCAGAAAAGATAGGTCGGTGAGAAGGTCGCGCTCGGGACCTGAACAGAGAATTTTACGCACGTAGTTCATCATGGGCGGTGATCTAATGTCTCTTGAAGAAGGTTGCAACTATCTAAAATCATTGAAGGTCCACTTTCTGCGATCAGATTTATTCGACTCGCGAGTTCTTTAACGCAACGCATCCAATAAACGACCGATGAGTACATTGAGCCCAGGGAGAAGGAACCCAAGTCACAGGACCTCGGTGCTCGAACACGCCAACTCAAGGAGCCCTCGATGCCAGCACCGATGATCAACCGAACCATTCCAGTTACCTCATGCACACCGAAGCTAGCTCTAGGCGCGACGACACCTCCCAAGCGTACCCCAGGCATCGATGGCATGGCCACGCGTAGCTTTCTCGCTCAAGGATCTGCCGCCCTTCCAGGTCTGCCGGCTGGACTCAATGCGAGTGCACTCTCAGCAACTGCGCCCGGAGGCTGCTTCGAGCCAGCCCCACGCCTCGACATTACCTCTTACGTGACCGGCGCGATGAAGACGACTGTGAATCACCCCGAGCGCAAGCGCGACATTAATCCCTTTATCCCCGGCAATTCGGTGAAGATGCTGGCTCATGCCTCCGACATCAACGAGACCCACGCCGGCATCATCCGCTGGCTTAAAGAGACCGAGTACTTCACCGCTGAGAATATCGATGACCTAATCGCGAATCCCGCGGTTGAGCATCCCTGGGAGATCGACAACCCGGTGATCAGCCAGCCCATCGCGATCGACCTCCGCGAGACCATTCGCGGGGCGAAGGAGACGCTCTTCGTGGACATCTTCCTCATGGGCGGGACCTGGGGCATGGATATCGCCAAGGACCTTCTCTTGGCATCCGAGCGCGGTGTAAAGGTCGTCCTAGTGCGCGACACTGACAATAAGTTCTCGTCTGGCTTCGAAATGGAGCCACTCTGGGACGCACTGGAAGCCCATTCCTACGATAATCCAAACCTCACCGTGATGCGCTCGCAGATCAATAAGCGTCCGTCGGGCCTCCCCTTTGGTCTTGATAATATCACCAAGCTCTTCGCAGATTTCTTTGATCTTCCACTCTCGCTTGCCGCAAAATCAGACCACAGCAAAGTCGTGATTGCCGACGGCCTCACCGCCAAGCCCAGCATGTGGGTAGGCTCAAAGAATACGGTCGACTCGGGTGGTTCCTTCTTTTTCGACGAAGTCTTTCATATCGATGGGCCTGCGGCGGCCGCCTCGCAGCTCTCATTTCTGGAAGATATCCGTGAA
>JAYYQC010000003.1:0-11866 GCA_036128675.1 Myxococcota bacterium
CATGCAAGCATTAAGAGTTCTGAGACACCCGACTCGTTGATGGTTTTAATGAGTTCAGGACCTAGCCCTTTACCAGGCGGGTCTACCACGAACACATCGAAGGGGTCCTCTTCAGCGAGCAGGGTATCAATTGCGTAAGCATCACCATGCCGGCAGTCTATGTGGGAATGTCCGAGCTTCCCCATCGTCTCTTCAGCCAACTCTACCGAAGCTTCATTATTTTCAACAGTAATCATTGTATCAACTTGAGACGCCAGCAAAACAGAAAGCGCACCGACTCCTGAAAAAAGCTCTAAGACTCTACCGCCAGTAACCCAGGAAGAAAGAGTCGCGAACATTCGTTCCGCAGCTTCCGGATTGATCTGAAAAAATGACTCGGGCCCGATCGAGAGTTTCACACCTGCCAAAGACTCTCTTAATACGCAGTCACCCAGTAAGGGGACCCATTCATTTGAAATAAGTACGTTGCCCTCATCAACATTAACCATCCACGCTACATCCATTTGTTCCGACATCGTCTCTATCTCGGACTTTAGCTGATCACGTAACGCTGTCGTCTCGTAGAGAGGACGCGAGTCAACAAAGGTTAGAAGAAGCTCTTCATCGAGGTGCGACTGTCGGACTACGAGGTAGCGTAATCCTTTTACCCCCTCCTTATGAATTCTTACTTTGAGCCGATTTAAAACATCGAGGACTCGGGAGACAACTCGCTGTATGAGAGGCGTGACCACCTGACACTTTTCATTCTCGATTAATACGTGGGTACCCATAACATAAGCACCGACGCTAATACGTCCATTCTGCTCTAACAGGTTCCATTTTGCGTAATGTCTGTAATGATAAGCCCCCGTCGGACGTAGGTATTGAATGTTTTCATGCCCACTTCCAGACTCCCTGAAAATATTAAGAAGCTCGGTTCGTTTGAAGGACGCTTCGAGGCTACTACTCGCTGCGATAAAAGGGCACCCCGTGCATTTATTGAGGTGAATACAGGGCGATTCGATACGTTCTGTGGCTTTCTGAACCACATCCAAAACCCGCCCTTGAACCGTTTTAGAGCTTTCCCGGTCGATTTGAACAGTGACGCTCTCACCCGGATACGCCTGAGTTACGAGATAGGTACGCCCATCGTAGATACCGCGACCTCGTCCATCATGATTGAAATCGACAATTTCTATCACAGGCTCTCGCATCGAGTTCCAGCTCTTTCTTCTCGGCCCGTTACGACTTTAGCCATTCTTCAATGATCGCATCGCGGTCAGCATCTAATTTGGGCGGCATCCGTCGCGACGGTTCGCACGGATAACCATGAGGCGTCCTCACAAATTTGTACTCTATCCCCTCATCTTCTTGAATGCCAAGGATGAAATCACGCGCATCATGCTGTTCAAGTGAGAGCGACTCACCCACCGAGAGAACACGTCCTGCGGGGACCTTTGCATTTAAAAGCATCGATTCAAGCGATTCGGCATTCAAGCCTTCAATGACCGGACTTAACTGCGTTAACAAAGCATCACGGTTCTCGACCCGCGCCGCGTTGGTATGAAAACGCGGATCCTCGGCGAGTTCATCCAAGCAAACAACTCTACATAAACGTTCAAACTGCTCATCATTACCGCAGGCGATATTTAGGTAGCCATCGGCGCATTTAAAGGTTTGATAAGGAACAATACTTGCGTGTTGGTTTCCCACACGCCTAGGCTCTCGTGCGCTATTTAAAAAACCGGAGGCGTGATACATTTGAGACCAAATTCTCGACTCTAGCATTGAAAGGTCAAGGAGAACCCCGCTACCAGTTTCTCGCTGTTGGATCACTGCCGCTAGGATACCGGTTACGGCATTCTGTGCCGTAAGGATATCTACGATCGAAGCTGGGCTTTTAAAGGGTTGCCCGTTGGGCTCGCCGCAGAGGCTTGCGAGTCCTCCCATACCCTGAAGAATGAGGTCATAGCCGGGTCTCGATGAAAACTCCGTCAAACCAGTCAATCCAAAGCCGCTAATCGTCGTAACAATCAGTCGAGGGTAGCGTTGTCGCAAATTTAAACCATCGATACCGAACTTTCTCGCAACATCGGGTCTAAAGTTCTGAATGCAAACCTCCGCTTCAGCAAGAAGGCGATGAAGCAATTCGAGGTCTTCCTCAGTATGGAAGTCCAAGACCAAAGAGCGTTTTCCCCGGTTAATTGAGAGAAAATAGGTAGACCATTCGCCTCGAAACGGCGGACCAAAACGACGTGTCTCGTCACCGTTGGGTGCCTCGACTTTAATCACATCTGCACCGAGGTCAGAGAGTGTTTGCGTCGCAAGCGGACCAGCAACTACTCGAGAAAGGTCTAAGACCTTTAAGCCTTGAAGTGGAGGCTCAGCCATCGATATCTTTTCGGATAGCACTTAGAAGTGCAGTTAAAGCAGGGTCACGCTGAACATTCTCCCCCGCCGGTGCCGGTGGAGGCCCCAGCCCGAGCGATGCCTCAAGCACTGCATCGTCTCCAACCATGACGCCAGAAGTTTCGTTGTGTGTAGTTGCTACTTCCCAACCTTGGTCGACCGCATCGTCTTCTAGCTCGGGAATTGGGGCCGAGGCCGGCAGTGGTTCAACCGTCGGAATCATCGGTGCGGTCGTAGGTGGCGGCTCATGAGGCAGCACTCCTGGGGTATACTCCGTCGTGAATGTCTCTCGAGTTTCTCGGCTCTCTAGCCCGTTTCTCTCGTCTGAGCCATGGACTCTTTCGTCGGTCTGTGGAGAGTCAGGCTGGGATAACACATCACGAAGACTACTCCACCAATCGCTCTGACCGTTGGAAGACCAATAATCATCGTCATGAGGCAAGGAGACCGGCTCTAATGCTTCAGCGTCTTCAGCAGAAACATTCTTGAAAAGCGTCTTCCAGTCGCGACCTCGACGCTCCTGTACGCGAATTACACGACCATCACGACGGACATCTACAACAGTTGCAACCTCGCGGGGAACTCTGCGTCCAACTTGGTCAATGATGAGAGGAGTACCGCGGAGTTGAAGTTGGTTATACTCATCATACGAGAGAATTGTTAGGTCCGCGGCCGCAGGTAGACTCTCGCCCTCCCAAACTAAAAGTCGAGGATCGAGGGGTAATCCCCGTCCTCTCGTCTCATAGGCCAGCGGCCATTGTGCGCCAATCGCACGTGCTATCCAGCGACAGGCACGGCCTCCACCACGAAATGCAATCGAGTACCCCCGCTCCAGTTGACCACTCAAATAATCGATGCACCAACGAGACAAAAATCCATCCAACAACAAGGCATCCAAGCCCGGTCCGACATGTGCAATTCGAGACACCACGCATGCGCCAGGCTCCCACTCGAGAGTCCAACTCGGGGGGACACCAAGCTCTTGGTTTAAAAGACGTGCGAAGAAGTTATCCCAACCGGATGGCTCGATTCGGAGCACCTGCCAAGGTGTCTCCGCTACCAAATACCCGGGGGTCGCCACCCAACGCCACACCTGTTCGGGTACATCAATCAGTCCCTCCCAATGCGTAAGTAGCGTCTCATTGGACTCTGAATCTGTCATCTGAGCACTTTCCTTCCCGTAAACTACATACCGGCGCTTCATCATGGGCTTCAACCCCAAGACAGGTCAAACAATTGCCGCAATCAAAACCCGTTTCACAGCCTCAGAATTGGTTCAGGATCAAGGAATCGACTCGCCTTATCCCCAATTCTTGCGTTACACTGAAGCCCGAAAAGGACGTAAAGCAATGGACGACCAAGCGATCATCAGAGAACGCGCGCTGAGGTATTACCTTCGCCTCAACTACCCGGTGCGAACTCTGATGAATCAAAACACCTGTATTGCAGTTCATCCCGACCTTCCTGGCTGCGAAGTCAGGGGACAAAATCCACGGGATGCTTTCGTGAAGCTGGAAAAGCTCCGACAGCGCTGGATCTACAATGCCATTTCTCTGTCATTGCCAGTGCCAAGCCCCAACGATTACATTGAGGGGCCTTCGACGTATCAAATCGCTCCCCACCTCCTCGGTAACTCAGACGACGAGTCATGAACGCAAGCCTTTCGAGTGCAATCGTTGCGACGATTGTCGCGGTAACCGTTACAATTGGCGTCTCTCTGCGTCGACCCTACCGCGGAATTTACGGGCAGTTTGGTGCGTTTAGCTTCGCGATTGGTCTCTGGCATTTGGGGATTCTTCTCGAAGGCTTTGCGGATAATATTGGCCTCCGGCTCCAGCTCCTGGCCGGTTCCTGGTTACCCGCCTTTACCTTGAAATTCTTCATTACCCTTCTTCAAGATAAGGGACGTCTCGCCAATCGCAGCCTCAGGTTTAGCTATGTAATCGGCATTCTTGGAATCTCTAATCTCTTCATTCCAGCAGGTCTCCTCTTTTATACGGCTATCCCCATTGCAGGCATTGTCGTCTTAAGTTCCGCGGTGGCTCTGCAATTGCTTGCTCGTCGAATCAAAACGACCCAATTTACGAACGAACGCACCAAACTTACCTTCGTACTTTACGCAGGCGTAACCAGTTTAATACTCGGAACAGCGCAACTCTTACCCGGCCTTGCTATCCTGGACGCGATTGGACATGCCGCCGTCACCTTCTATGTGTATTTTCTATACCAGAGCGTCGTTACCAGAAGGCTGATGAATCTTGTCGAGTTCTTAAGCAAAGCGGCTATGATTGCCACTCTCTCGCTGATCATCGCATCGGTCTATGCGCTGCTCGTTCTTTGGGTCGGTGAAGACGAACCTGGTCTTTGGATTTTCAATACCGTTCTTGCCAGTGCGGTAGTCCTGATTCTCTACGATCCTATACGCCCGCGTATTGAAGAATTTACCGAACGTTTCTTTCTGAAACAGCAATACGCCCTCAGGGGTATCGCACGTGAATTGACGCAGACGCTTCGCCATATCATCGACGTTCGCGATATGACCCGAGTAGTCGTGGACCGTCTCGGCTCACACGCTGGCTTCGGTTCTGTGTCCCTTTACCTTAGTGATGACCAAGAACCTTCGGTCTACCATCGGCGCGCCTTTGCCGGCGACGAACCCGAGCAAACTTTGAGTCCACGCACCGACAACGTCCTGCTCACGATGCTTCGCATCGAACGACGACCTGTTACACTCGAGGACCTCGCAACGCGACGCCTAGAACTCTCGGAATATTTGACCCGAGAGCCAGCAAGAAGCCAAGTCGAGACCCATCGGCTATCGGAGGCGATTGACTGCCTGAACCGGCAACATAGCCATGCTGCCGTACCAATCCTTAGTCACCAAAACCTGGTCGGCGTACTTTACATCAGTAGAGAAAACCAAAGTCGCGGTTGGTCGACCGAAGATCTCGTCATGCTTCTAGAGATCGCAGATGCGATCAGTGTCGTCCTTGAACATTCAGATGCCTACGCGCAACAACATGAACGTGATCGCCTCGTAGAAATCGGCGAGATGGCAACTGGCATGGCCCATGAGATCCGGAACCCACTCGGCTCGATCAAAGGGGCTGTGCAATGCCTTGAGCCCTCAAAAGTTCCAGAAGAATATCGAGATTTCTTGACGGTCATTCTTGAGGAAGTTGATCGACTCAACGGCGTTGTCGCGCAATTCCTCGACTATGCTCGCCCATTTCAAGGAAACCCGGAACCTACTGACCTTCACCAGACCTTAAGTCGCACACTGGAACTCCTTCAGCACGACCCATCATTTGAGGGCGTAGAGGTGAAGACGGAGTTTGCCGCAAAAGTACCCCCGGTCTTTATCGATCCCGAGCACCTCAAGCAGGTTCTATTGAATCTTCTGAAGAACGCACAAGAGGCAGTTGATGAAGGCCGATGCGAGATAAGGATTAAGACTCTGGCGATTCATCCCTCACCAGCCGACGCGGAATCTCCGGCACAGTCGCGTGACCCGAATCGCGAGCTGGTCCAAATCAGCGTGCGTGACAACGGACCGGGTATCGCATCCGCAGCAATTTCAAAACTTTTCCTGCCATTCTTCACGACGAAGAGCCAAGGAACGGGTCTAGGTCTTGCGATCTCACAGCGGATATTGCAGCAAGCTGGGGGACGGATCGATGTTCGATCTCGTCCTGGTGAAGGCGCAACGTTCACCATTACGCTTCCTGCAGCAGAGAATTACTAAACTATGTTTCGACTCACGCTTCTCATCATCGTTGGAACACTTTTCCAAATGACCGGCTGTCGCTTTCCCACCGAGCGTCCCCCCGAGGGCTACCCAATCTCGGAGCTCGAACAGAGCACGCGTGTCATCCACTTCAATGTTGGACAAGCGGATGCGATGCTTCTCGTTCACCGGGGGGTTTCGGTACTCTTTGACTGTGGTTCACCGCTGGAAGATCCGGAACGGGTGCTGAAGGTCATCCCAAGCCGTCTTCAAAAACTAACTGGGAAGCGACACATCGATTATGTCGTCATCTCACATTACCACCAAGACCATTTAGGCAACCCCGGAAGGGGTGGCCCTAAAACGAGACGCTCAGGCCTCTACTCACTACTGGACGACGCGAATATCACAGTAGGTACACTGATTGACCGCGGTAGATGGGCTTTAGGAAAACCGAGCGCGACTTACCGTAAATATCATCAGGCAACACAACGATGGCTCAGTGAACGCAAGGTTCGGGAGCATCGAACTGTCTCAACTGGAGATCATATCGAGCTCGACCGAGATCTCAGGATTACGTTTGTTGCTGCGTCTGGGAATGGGTTATTCGAGGAACTTTACGTTCGTTATGCAGATTTCCTTGAGGAATTCCCCCCGAGCGAGAATGACTTTTCTCTTGCAGCAATTGTCGAGCTCGGTGATTTCGAGCTCTTCGTCGGTGGCGATTTGACCGGTGAGAATATTGTTCGACGCTTTGGGCCAAATGGTACCAGCTACAACGATATTGAGAGCTGGATCGCAGCAGATGTTGGGCCAGTAGAAATGTACCGCGTCAATCACCACGGCTCTGCACACAGCAGCAATCCGTGCTTTGTTGACCACCTGGAGCCCCGAGTATCTATCGTGTCCAGCGGGCACCACAATCGATACGGACACCCCGATGATGCCGTGATGGCACGGCTCGAGGCTCGAGGAGACGTCTGGGTTACAGGTGGTGCATATGCAGGTGCCCCAAAGTCGACGCTCGACCGGGTCAAGGCGCGGGATATTGACGTCTGGATTGCACCAGATGGGAGTCTTTTTTGGGTCGAAGGCAAAGTCTACGATTCTTGGAACGACTCAGTGGAGCGGCAGCGTTTTGGAAAACGCTATCCTTGTCAGGATACGACACTTGATGCCTACAAAGTAGACGCCCGGCGTATGCTTAAAGGAAGCAAGAAAGACGACTGATTTAGAGTTGGGCCGTAAGCTCAACGATGGCCGTGTGGTAATAAGTTGGGTCTTCGGCAGTTGATGACCTCATGAGATAGCGCAGCTTAAGTCCCCAGCCCGCGTATTTTCCCTCAAGGCTCGACGACAAACGAAGAGCATCTATCCCAAGCCCCGCTGAAGAGACGGAGAAATTCTCCTCGGGGAAGATCCCAGCTGAGATAGACGATACCCAACTCAGCCCCTTCGTTGGCTTAACGCGCAGCGTGCCCCCGACCCTTTGGTACTGATAATAGCGGTCATAAAGTTGCGCGACATCCCGAAACTCATAACGCCAATAACCAGAAAGAGACAACCACTTCAATCGACGCGTGCTGAGCCGAAGCCCAGCACTCATGCGCTGTCCAGCGCCAGAGCTAGCAAAGGACTCGACACCTTCGGCCGCAAGCTCCTCATAGAGGGCTGGGTCGATTCCAAGACCCTCGGCGCTGATATCCCCCCAGTCGTCTACATCGTCGTAATACGCTTGATTTCTTCCACCTATGCCGAGCGCTTTGTCCTTAAAGCGCCACTCAAGAGAGAGGAGCTCTTTCTTCGTGAACTTGTAGGAGACCCGCTCCGTCCATTCGAGGTCCCAACGACCTCCGTCTACAAACCGGACGTCGCCGTTGACCAACTCAGCCCTTATTCCAAACGGGCGATAGACGTCCAACCGACTCACGACATCGAGCCCCTTGAGTGGCACCCACCGGCTACTCCAACGAACCCCTAGTTCATTTCGGGTTCGCTTGCCCTCAGTCAACGATGGTGCACTGATAGCTCGCGCGTAGGGGTTATCAAAACCAGTCGAGTAAGCCCGAAGCGACAATGATTGCTCATAGGCTGCTAAGGGTAACCACTCCCAGCGGGCAACTCCCGCGAGTGCCGTTTGATCCGTCAGAGAGACTTCGCCTGCGACAACGTGCTCAATACCAGTCCATCCACCGTAGACCCCCAAAGCACCGTAGAATGGACGTTGAGGCAAAGTGAAAGTATCCCTAAATCTCGCATCGACACCGGACCCAAGAGTGAAATGACTCTTTCCTGCCCAACCAACAAAGCCTAGATAAGAGGACCGGTCGAAATTCCACTTCGTATTGATGCCACCGGTTGCCTCCTCAAACGCATGCTGCAAGCTGAGATAGCTAAGCTTATCGAATGAGTCCCTCTCAACGATGTCAGTAGACCAGTCGCCGGAAAGATCTTCATACTCCATCGAGTATTGGTAAATGCGTCGGGGCCGATAAGAGAGGAAGATATCGAAGTCGACCCAGCCGACCGGCATCGAGATAAAGGGCCAAGAGATCGCGCCCCCCAAGAGTGGTTCGCGATAATAAAATCGACCGTCGTCTCGAGGTACACGGTTTTTCGAAAACTCCCAACCAGTCGGTCTCGTTTTACCAGTCGTATCAAACGTCAAACGCTCACCAAAACCAATCTCATAATGACCAACAACCCATCGAAATCCTGACCATCTTCCACTCACATAAAGTTGTTCTAGAGTCGGAAGGTATTGGAGTCCATCTGACACCAAAACGCTCTGTGCTCGGTCCCACTCTGCTTGAGCAACCTTTCTCGCACTCAACGCCAACGCTGCGCGCTCGGTCTCTCCCCAATCTAATCGTTCCTCCAAGAGGAACGAGGGGCCGTAATCAACGGCAGACGACGAGGTCTTTGAACGCCATCCTTGTCCATAGGAGGTCCGCGTCTTCGAGCGAAGACCCTGGGTATCTCGTGGATCGTCAAAGGCTTCATCTTCGATACGCAGAAATGGACGTATCTGATCTACAAGCGTTGAAGTCATCCCATAAACATTGAGTAGATCTTCGAATCCACTAAACTTCCCGACCTTGGTTCTGTGTTGAACGACGGCTTCGGCCAAGAGCTCGGTCATCCCGGGAAGCTCACTTAAAATTTCTTTGGAGATCCGATTTAAGGACATAGGTCTTTCGCAAAGACTCATCAGCCATTCAAAATCTTCTTCGTCGAGCTCATCCTCAACCAGCATTCGCTCAAGGTCATCGCAATCGTCGATGAAAATAAATAGACCAATATCGCGCGCTTGTGCCGCACCATTCAGCAATAGCAACGCGCTCAACAATAGCCATTGCGTAACCAGGGACCGATTCACTTACATGCTCCCCAGAGCCCCTTATTCTGACTCTGTGCTTCTGCTTCTAGATACTCGAGCTCACCTAAAATTGGATGCTCGTCTCCAAAGGATTCAACGCGGGCGTAGCCGCGCTCAACCAATGTCCGATTTAGCGATACGCCATCAACACTTACTAAAGCCAAGAGACGGTCGTATCGGTCGCGGCATCCTTGCTCAATTGGTGGATACTCTAGGTTAACTTCTCGTCCATCAACCAGTTGGAGGTTAAGCTGGCGGGCTTCATCAGCAAAACACTCGGCACCATCACTTCCATTGAGTTCCGGGGTATCTACAAACCAATACCGAATGCGCTCGCCACTCTCCAAGATGACTGTATCACCATCGATTACTGAGATGACGGTAGCTCGTTGAGGGCCACAGGTCGGAGGATCTGCCTCTCCGCAAGCAATCAGTGCCATGAGGCACGCGAATAGACCAAAGCTTAGCCCCCTAGATTTCACGGGCAGGTACCGTTTTCCTCGCCAGGCGTTCCCGCAGGAGTCTCTGGGAAGATTCCCGAAGAGATACACCATGCCAACAACGAATCATTCCCCTCCACACTCATGAGGTCTGCGCTCAATTGTGTGCTCGTTCCCTCAGAAACGGATAGAGGTCCGACACTATCGACTGGAAGTTCTTCGACCAGAACGGCCAAGCTCAAGTTGGATGCATAAAACAGCGTATCTGTTGCCGTTCCGATTTCCGCAAACGGCACAAAGCCTTCGGTGCGCAGACCCTGCCCACCGATGACTTTACGTTGCTGGGGAGATACCGTTAAGCACGTATCCGCCTCGACATCCCAACCCTTGGTACTCGTACCATTGGATGCCTCGATCCGGATTCCATTGAGGTCAATTTCGGAATCCCCAACATGCGTAAGTTCAAGCCAGTCTCGCCCTGCATCGGCTCCAACCGGATTCGCCAAAACCTCAGATATGACGAGGTCACCGAGCCCGGGTTCATTTACTTCTCGCGCTGTCCCGTTATCCAGGCAGGTAAAGCCACAGGTATTTGGCTCAGAGGGCGTACCTAGGCCATCGAAGATTCCTCTAGCTCGCGACAAACAATAATCGGCTTCTGCCTCATTGTTGCCATCCGAGAGCTGCTGTGGACGTAGCTGCCAACTCTGACCCGACTCAGCCTCCGGGACCAACGTTTCATCAATCCGAACCGCACCATCAAGCGTAATGATCAGTGGTTTTGAGTTCAAAATAGTTAACCCAAGAACCGGAACTACATTTTGCAATCCACCATTTAACGCCGGGTCAATTTGCGCAGCCAGCACTCGGTAACTTCCAGGCGTGATCGACGCACAGTTCTCCCCACCGATGAGCAGAGGTCTTGGCGTGGCGTCAACCTCATTGGCCGTGAAGGTAAGTACCAAGCCATTTAGGTCAAACGTTTCGGTGCCAGCACTAAATACTTCGACGAACTCTTTACCTGTATCTGCCCCCTCAGGATCTGCGAGTAGTTCGGAGATGATGAGATCCGCAGCAGCCGGCTCGCGGGTGACACGCCATAGCTCAGCATCGGTGTCATAACAGGTAGCCCCGCAAGTATTACCAAGGCCCGGAGTGCCGGCTCCTTCAAAAAATCCATTTGCTCGGCTCAGGCACCAGCTATTCTCCGCTCCATCCCCTTCGATAAGAGACCAGCTGGCGGCTTCCTCACTCGCTGGGATAATTGCTGTTGAGATCACAGTATCAAGGTGCAAAACTTCGATGAGGAGCTCAGAACCGTTGTAGAGCGAGAATCCATCAAGGGCCAAGTCGACATCAACGCCACCGTTGATAGCTGGGTCCAATGCCGCACCGATAACGTAACGTTGCGTGGAGGCGATATTCTCGCACGCGTCGCTTTCGATAGAGAAGATGGAAGCGCTGCCGGTGTCGGTCTTTGTGACTCGAATAACCACTTTGTTGAGATCGAGAGCTCGGTCAGATTGCGAGAGGATTTCTAGCCATTCCTTATCGCCATCCGTTCCGCTCGGATCAGCATACACCTCCGTGACGATGATATCTCCAACGCTGGGCGGAATCGTTTCGCGACTACCTAGGTCATCGGTACACGTCGTTACGCCACAGGGTAAATTTGCTTGGCCAGGTGTTCCTAAATTGCCTTCGTCGTCATAAGCATCGGTCGCTTCACACCAGCGGGAAAAATCGTCGTTCAAGATACTGTCGGGTGTTGTTGCACCATCGAGAGAAAGCGCGACGCCCGAGCTTGGCAACGGACGGCTCTCATCTCCCCAGACAACCCGGTCAATTTCACGCCCGCCACATTTCAAGACGAGGCCCGATGGTGTTTTGGGCAGAGCGCCGAGCGCTGCACCAAGCCGACGTCCGCTGGCA
>JAYYQC010000004.1:0-3922 GCA_036128675.1 Myxococcota bacterium
GCCCCCATGGGTATTGCCAAAGTGCCAATCGCGGTTGTAGCCAATAGAAAATCAATAGCGCGTTTCATTGATATCCCTTAATGTTCGCGAAGCATTGAAGCCCAGTGCTTGAAGTTTAGCTGATGAATACCGTTCGTTGCCAAAGAGTTTTTGTAGTTTAAATCCTAGGTTTGGCCTTACTTTGCCGAGGATATCAAAGCCAACTTTGGGGATTGCAAGTCGCGTGGGCGATTTGCCAAGCGCTTCCCTTAGCTCATCGTAAATTCGCTTTGTTGAGTAGCGTTGACCGTCGGTTGTGATGAAAATCTCCCCGGCCGTGCTGGGATGTGACGCTACGAAGAGCAGGGCCTCTACCAGATCATCTACATGGATCATCGAGCGTTGGTTTCTTGTTTCTGGAATAGGGGGAAACCAACCAGCTTCAATGCCATTAAGCATAAGGGCAAGATTTCCTTTGACTGCTGGACCGTAAACCAACGCGGGGCGGACCACTGTTGCATTCATCGTTTCTGACTTTGTAAGACTCAAGAGAGCTTCTTCGGCTTTTCTTTTGGTCTCGCCGTAGATACCGTCTGGTTGGGCTACGGATGTCTCATCCATATCCAGTCCGGTTGATGTGATTCCGCCAGCCTTTACGCTACTCACAAAAATGAAGCGTTTCACTCCAGCGGCTATCGATGCTCTGGCGAGGTTTAGAGTCCCATCGGTATTCAACGCTCTGTAGCGGTCGGCTACTTTACTCGGGTCGGAGAGGTCGTGAGCGTAACCGGCGAGGTGATAGACGGTCTCGATCTCGCGGAGTTCCTCGGTCGCGATCTCCTGGCGCGAGAGGTCAATGTTGAGAACTTTTTTTGAATCGTTCGACGCTCTACGTGAAACCGTGACGACCTCATGTCCATCAAGCTCTAACGCTTTCTGAAGACGTTGACCGATGAAGCCAGTCGCTCCAGTTAAAAGAATTCGAGAACGCGCTTGCGTGTTACTCATGTCTTAGGTCTCATGACCATCTCTAGAAGCCGAATTGGATACCTCAAGAGCTGGAGTGCTGGCGACGCAGAGACGCCGTTGACCTTTAAAGCCTCAGCGAGCTCTTTTGCTATGAGCCGCTTACTTGCAAAACCCGCATTACTTAGGCCCCCGCGTCTCATTTTCATTGTGACTTGATTCGTATAGGTCCACTTGATCTTTCGTCCGAAAAATACCCGAACTAGAAAATCAAAGTCACCTGCAATTTTAAAACGTGTAGAGTAAAGTCCAAACTCATCGTGTAGAGCCTTTTCATAGAGACAGCCGGGGTGTGGCGGCATCCAGCCCAATTTAAAGAGCCACTCTCTGAAGAAATTTGACCGATAGAATCGAATTATCTTTTCTGAGTGTTGCTCGACGATGAGGACATCGGAACACGAAAATTCAGAATCCGTCGCTTCGATTTGTTTCACGAGGTTCGACAGCGCGGAAGAATGCTCAAAAATATCATCGGAGTGTAAGAAGGCGATGTACTTTCCGGTGGCGGCTTTGATGCCCTTATTGAGGGCGTCATAAATGCCCTCGTCGGGCTCAGAGATTAGTTTGGCGATCCTATCTCGGTTGGTCTCTAAGATTTCGAGGGTACGGTCGGTCGAGCCTCCATCGACGATGATGTGCTCGATGTTTGGATAATCCTGCGCCTGCGCTGATGCGAGAGCGCTACCGATAAATGCTTCGTTGTTATAAACCGCAGTAATCAGGGAGATCGTTGGTTTAATTGAGGTTTTTACTGAGCTAGGTTCTGGCATCGTTTCTATTTCTCTTCAACCTGGTCTGATACCTTCGCAGACCTCGTGCCTTATATCGCTGGATCAGTAAACATCAACGACTCAGGTGAAATTGGACTCAAGTGGCTTTCTCGAGAGCGCCACTGTGCACCGGGTCACGGAATTTGACACGAAATGTTTCCGAAGCCTTGTTGACGGATGTTTCGAAAGGGCATTCTAGTCCTTTGGGTGTTGTGCAGCGGCGTCATTTATTGCAGATGAGTGCAACTGGTAAACTTGGGGAAAACGTGAATTCAACTCAAGCGATAAAGCTACCGAATGGGTATATCCAGGCTGCTAAGCTGCTTATTGACTCTGTGAGCCTTGTAGCGGCTTTCGTGTTGGCTTACGTCTTTCGATTCGACGGCGTGCCTCCAGAGCAATTTACGAAGCAAATGGTGGTCTTGTGCCCCTACGTAGTCGTGGCTCAACTCTCGGCCATGCATCTATCAGGAATTGCCTCATTTTCTTGGCGTTATATTGGTTTGCGCGAGTGCATTCGAATCGCGCGAGTCATGATGGTTCCTAGCACACTTCTGCTCTTCGCTCGACTCGCGGCACCCTCGCTTCGAGAATTGATTCCGCATGCAATCTATTTGCAGGTCCCAATTGGCACTGTGCTGATCAACTTTGTTGGGGCAGTTGCGGCCGTTATCGGGGCACGTATTTTACGACGCATCCTAACCGAACGCTACGAGATTAAGCAGCGTCGCTTCGACCGCGACCTGACCCGGACTGTTCTGGTCGGTGCAGGTCATGGGGGACTCTTGGTCGCCCGTGAAATTGAGCAACGTCCAGAGCTTGGTATTGAACCCATTGGTTTCCTGGATGACGATACTCGCAAACATGGAACCGTTATTCACGGACTCCGCGTCCTCGGTTCCATCGGGCAAATGAGAGAATTTAGGGAGCGCTTCGATATTAGGCAGGCCTTGGTCACGGTCTCTAATATCGACGGTAAGAATTTGCGAACCATTGTCGAGGAATGCGACCAGGCCGGACTTCCAACGAAAATTATTCCCGGTTTACACGAAATTGTGGGTGGGAAAGCGCGTATTTCGAAGATTCGCGAAGTTAGCATCGAAGACCTTCTGCGTCGTAAGCCTGTCGACTTGGACCTTCAGGGGCTTTCTCGATTTATCCAAGACGATACATTTTTAGTAACGGGAGCCGGCGGGAGTATTGGCTCTGAGCTTTGTCGTCAGGTTCTTCGCTTTGCACCAAAGACAATTGTGATGGTTGAGCGCAGCGAGAATGCTCTCTTTGAGATTGAACGTGAACTGCGAAATATATCGTTGACCAGTTCAATTGAGCTTGTGCCCGCGGTCGGTGACATTACCGATGGTGAGCGGATGCGCGAAGTGATTCGTGAGTCGCGACCGTCTTTGATCCTGCATGCCGCCGCTCATAAACATGTTCCAATGATGGAAGCCAATCCGGCCGAGGCAATAAAGAACAATTTGGGCGGTACCATAAATCTGGTCGATATCGCTGGTGAAGAGCAGGTTCCAAGCTTTGTTATGATCTCAACGGATAAGGCCGTTAACCCCACCAGCATCATGGGTGCTAGTAAAAGAAGTGCTGAGCTTTACATCCAAAGTGTTCGGCGGAACTACGCTAGCACGAAGTATGCGTCGGTGCGGTTTGGTAATGTGCTTGGGTCAAATGGCAGTGTGGTACCAATCTTTCGGCAACAGATCGCGCAGGGCGGGCCGGTCACGGTCACCCATCCCGAAATGCAGCGCTATTTTATGACCATTCCTGAGGCCAGTCAGCTCGTGTTGCAGGCAGGCGCACTCAGTGAAGATGGAGATATTTTTATTCTTGATATGGGTGATCCTGTAAAAATAGTCGACTTGGCGAGAGACCTGATTCGGCTCTCCGGATTTGAGGTCGACAAGGATATCGAAATCAAGTTCTCAGGGATCAGGCCCGGCGAGAAACTCTTCGAAGAACTCAATGATAATCTCGATGAACTAACAAAGACACGACACGCCAGTATCTTCGTTGTGCCTGAAGCCACTCAAGAGGTACCAGTATCAGTGGGCAACGAACTGAAGTCTTTTGTGGCAGAGGTTCGAGGACACAGTGAGGCTCAGATTTATGGAACGCTTAAAGGCTTTATTCCT
>JAYYQC010000005.1:0-5423 GCA_036128675.1 Myxococcota bacterium
GTTGGATATGCGCAAATGCGTGGGCACCAGCTCAGGCCTGGGTACCTTGGTCGCGATCCCCGGTACCATTGGCCATCTCGTTGCAGGTTACGCCAACGCTGATCTTCCCCCTGAGACCATCGGTCACGTTCATTGGATGGCGTCGCTTCTCATTATCCCGGGTACCGTCACCGGTGCCCAGATTGGTGCGCGCCTCGCCCACAAGATCCCCCGCGAGCTCTTGCGGAAGATTTTTGGTGCGGTGCTGCTCATCGCAGCATTCAAGACGATGACATCCAGCCTCTGATAACGGTGCCTGGCGATGCACGGGCGACGCTCAGCTTCTCGGATTACTTAGACTTAAACTTCACCTTGCGCGATACTCGACTAAGGAGTTGCCCATGAACATTCTCTCTCGAACACTCTTCCCCATTCTTATATTGGGACTGGGAACCGCATGTACATCCACCGACTCAAGTGTCCCTCCCGCTCAGACTGAACCTTCAACCGCCAACGAGAGAGCAATACCGCCTCCCACGTTTGTAGATAGCAATGGACGACTGATCGCGATGGGTGATGTCCATGGCGACTACGATGCAGCCATCAGTGCTCTCAAGCTGGCCGGAGCCATCGACGATAATCTTCGATGGATCGGAGGCGACCTGACCATCGTCCAAACTGGAGATCAGCTCGACCGAGGTGATCAAGAACGCGCGATTCTCGACCTCTTTGAACGCATTGCTGATGAAGCCCATGAAGCCGGAGGCGCTTTTTATTCTCTTCTCGGTAACCACGAATCCATGAATGTTGAGTTGGACCTTCGCTATGTTACCCCTGGCGGTTTTGTCGACTTCGCCGATATCCCTTACGATGCAAATGACCCCCTGATCAGTGGCTATCCTGAAGAGCAACGCGGACGGGTTGCGGCGTTTCGGCCCGGCGGTCCCTACGCAGAGATCTTAGCCGGGCACAACGTGGTCATGGTGGTCGATGATACAGTCTTCATCCATGGTGGATTACTGCCATCGCATGTCACCTATGGACTTGAGAAGCTCAACCAAGATGTCCAAGCATTCTTCATGGGCAACCTTACGTTTCCGCGGGTGATGGAGGGCAGCGACAGCCCAGTCTGGAGTCGTCATTTCTCCGACGAGACCGATGTCGATGACTGCGCGCTCCTAGACCAAGTTCTCGACGCTGTATCCGCATCGCGCATGGTTGTCGGACATACCGTCCAGAGACCTGGCATCACCTCAGCATGTGACGGGAAAGTCTGGCGTATCGATGTGGGAATGGCTGCCTATTACGACGGCGTGATCTCAGTGCTCGAAATCGTTGGAGACGAAATTCGCATCATTCAGTAATCGAATCCCAAAGATAAACATTACCCACGCGGGCAGCCCCGTCTTCACACCGTCGTCCCGGCACTGTACCAGGGATTACTTGCTCCAATTACAGAAGTCGTAATCGTCATAGAGTCCCTTGAAGTCGATCGAGTCAGCACAGTCGATTGGCTCATAACCGTCGAAGCCTTCGTCCTGCTCCAAACACCGAGCACAACTGTACCCCTCCTCGAATACCCCGCCCCACGGCGCACGATCTGCATCCACATTCGTTTCGCGCCAGATAATGGCATGTCGCGGTGAGAACCCAGCGACCAAGCGTTCAAAATCATCCCCGGATACGATGCCGTCCGGAAGCGTGGCATTCTCTGCCAAAACGAGGGGAAGGCCTACACCAATACCCCAGTCGTTGATTGCCTCAACCGGTAGCGTCTCAGGCAATGTGAGCAGGAATGAGCCATTCACGTCGGTTGCACCCTCGCCTAGTTTGTAGTCGTAATCAGGGTTGGACGAGCTGACCAGCCAGAGAACTGCTAGCTTGGTACCGGGTGCCAAATTCATACCCGTGAAAGTCCCCGCGATAAGACCCGGCGTATCATCACCAGTACTGCCGCTCGGTGTCTGAGTAGCATTTGGGTCTGTGCTAGAAGCTGCGGCTGATGAATCGTCTGTGTCTGTTCCACAAGCGGCGAGGGCGACGACCATGGCGTAACAAAATATACGAGTGTGGATGTTTCGGTTCACTGAGCCGCTCCTTATCGAGTCTGAGCTTTCACTGAGTGTGACGAATTCAAAGACCGGAGGCAAGTGCACCCACATGGACCCTCTCTCCAGCGACGAGCACCGGAGAGAGGCGGTTGAGGTTTAGGCTGGCTTCTGGGTCATCTTTTCGAGAATTGCCTTGAGTTTATCTTGGCCGAACTCATTTCCGTAGAGCAGAATTGAGAAGCGTCCGATTTCCGCAGCGATTTGAATCGCACCTTTGATTTCGTCGTCTGTCGCACCTGCAGCCTTCGCCAATACGACCTGAGCGGTAATGCAGTATTCACATTTCATCGCAGCCGACGCTGCTACCGCAGCGAGTCGAGCAGTCTTGCTATCGATTGGACCCGTCTTGAAAAGAACCTTGTTCCACTCGCCGAAGTAGGACTCCGCCGCCGGTGCGAGCTGGGCTGGGTACATCTTGTGGAATGGACTCTTCTTCGGCGCATCCGACGCAGCAGCTTCAGCTGCAGGCTTCGCGTCAGGGGCCGGCTTCTGGGTCATCTTTTTGAGGATAGCCATCAGGTTGTCTTGACCAAACTCGTTCCCGTAGAGAAGCACCGAGAAGCGTGAAATTTCTGCAGCAATTTGAGTCGCACCTTTGATCTCATCATCGGACGCGCCAGCGGCCTTGCCGAGCATGGCTTGTGCGGTGATGCAGTACTCACACTTCATCGCAGCAGATGCGGCAATCGCCGCCAACCGTGCCGCTTTTGTTTCGATGGGGCCTTCTTTGAAAAGTGTCTTGTTCCACTCGCCGAAATACGCTTCAGCTGCCGGTGCAAGTTGGCTTGGGTACATGTTGTAGAATGGGCCAGTTTTAGGCGCAGCAGCGTCCGCAGCTGGGGCCTCCGCATGGGCACAGCCAATTGCTGCAAACAATGATGCGAAAGTCACGAGAATAAGTTTTTTCATGGTTTTACCTTGAGGTTAGTAATGATGGCGGCGTTCTAGGCCGCCCTAAAGTCAAGGTCAATGGTAGGTTGCAGTTAACAAGATAATTGCAAAGTTGAGACGTCTTTGACGCGCTACAATCGATGTTGGTATCTACGAGACCGCGGAAATCTTCTCTCTTTGCCTCAGAGCAATCGGTTCGTAGCCGGTATCTTCAACGAAACCCTGCCAGGCCCAATGCTGGGTTATCGAAGGGTCGAGACGCTCTAAGCGGTACATAATTGTATCTCGCCTGATCTCTAGGATTGGACGCATTTCGAGCACAACATCGGGGTCTTGGAGGCCCGAGAGATAAGCCAGCTCTTGATAGAGTTCGAAGACCTCGTCCAAGAGCAACTTACTTTCATTACGCGCGGGGCCTTTCAGCTCGATGATAAACCCAAGGATAAAAAGCATGGGTTGTGCAATGGTATCATCCAAAGCGCTCCAATGTTGCGCGCCCCTCCCTTGATGTTTGGAGAGCTTTTCCCTGACACCCATCAACCATTGGAAACCAGACGCCGTAAACGTCCAGCCCGAGGCATCGTGGTGCCGCCGAAAGACCTTTTCCAATTCAAGCTCTAGTTGTCGAGCCATTCCTACACCTCCGACCATACCTAATAGCAAGTTATAGCAAGGAGTCGCTCTGTAAAGACTCAGAACCCCGCCCCCAACGGCATCTAATTCATCCCGGATGAGACACATTCAGAAGTGAAAGAGAAACAGGGGTCTGCGTGTCTTCCCGCCAGATCGTCTCAACAAGGTGGACTTTCATTTTACCACAGCCCTGAAAGCACATAGAGTCAGGCGGCATCGAATACCGCGCTGATGAGAATGACCTCATTGGGACGCTCCACGAGCAACGCAGATGAGGAGTCTGATATGTCCAACCACCTGAGCCTTGCCTTTGTTCTCTCTCTCTTTCTGGGCGGCTTGGCTTGCTCTGGAGATGAGGCTGAGGACATCAATCTACCCGAACAAAGCGATGCTTCAGATGCTTCAGATGCTTCAGATGCTTCAGATGCTTCAGATGCCTCGGATGCCACTGATGCCACTGATGCCACTGATGCTGCGGATGCTTCGGATGCGTCGGATGCCACGGATGCGTCGGATGCCACAGATGCCACTGATACTTCAGATGCCACTGATACTTCAGATGCGTCAGATGCCTCGGATGCCTCGGATGCCTCGGATGCCTCGGATGCAACAGATGCTTCAGATGCGACAGATACGTCTGACACGACGTACAGCTTAGAGCTTTCAGATCCGAGCGATGGTGCGGCGGTCTTTTTACGCGGGACCAACGATTGTCCTCAAATCGGGTACTTTCTCGATGCGGGACAGTCTGCAAACTACGTCGACTATAATGGCGATGGTCAAACCAACGCAGAGTACTTTGACGACACCACCATCGTCCCCACCATCGATGTCAGCTGCGACTCGGAGAGTATCACCGTCAGCTCGAATGGTGTGATCAATTTCGATTACGTGATTGGCGGCGGCAATAACCCTTCCCCGCAGGTCAACGAACAAGACTTTGTCTTTCCTCGAAATCCCGCGATTGCAAACGCGACGTCGGACCTTCCTTTCATGGGATTGGTCGCGGTGATGATCAACGGTGTTCAGATCTTCGGCCCCAACGAGCTGCTCTCCGATAATGGCGCAGACCCTTATCTGCACGGACTGCTTGGCTATTGCGGCGGACACGTTCACACTTACCATGCACACTCATTCCCAGAATGCTTCTACGCGTATGAGACGCTTTCCAATGAAGCGACCTATCTCCTCGAGGAGGGACTGCCGGGGCAGGTCTTAGGCTATGCGATGGACGGATTCCCAATCTTGGCCCCTTACGAGTGTGTCGATGCCGCATGCTCAGCCGTTTTACCGGTCGCGAGTGCCTGGGATTACGATGAATCAGCCCTCTGGACCATCGATGCGCGGGGCGTTTCACTGACTGGAGATTGTCTAACCGATGATGCGGGCGGCTACAGCGACAACTACGCCTGGGACTGCAACGTCTACTCGGCCAAGTCCGACACCGATGCGGTGCTTTATGCCGATAGGTGCAATGGCCGTGAGCGACCAGATGGCACGTATGCCTATTACGCGACGCGGACCTTTCCTTACTATCTCGGCTGCTACACCGGTACTGCGTCCAGCTCGAGCGGCCCTGGCGGCGGCTCCGGTCCTGGTGGCGGAAACGGTAATGGTGGTCCTCCACCTGGTGGAGCAGAGGTTAAGTAGAGACGACCGAGACTTAAAACCTACTCTACCGAGTAGAGTTCATTGTTGAAGGTCAACCCAGTGACCTCGCTCGTGTAATCTCCATTTGCATCCTGCGCTAGCTGAATATTGAGCACCGAAACACCGTAAGGACAGTCTTCCCCGGTCTCTAAAGTGCCC
>JAYYQC010000006.1:0-4256 GCA_036128675.1 Myxococcota bacterium
GCTTTGGGGGAGAGCTTGGATATCGACGGATCGCCATTAAATTCCTAGGCCCCGCGGCTACGGGTGGCTCGTTGCAAACGTCAGTTTGCTGTGTTATCCGCGCGCTCTGGAGTCTTACTCAATTTAAGGATGACCTCGAAAAATGTATGGATTATGGATGAGCCAAGCCCTTTTGGGGCAAGCCGGTGCGGAGCCAGCGGCATTAGATTTTCTGCCTCTTATTTTCATCGGGGCGATTATGTATTTCATCATTATCCGCCCCGAATCCAAGCGTAAAAAGGAGCACGCAGCGCTCCTGAACTCTTTGCAAAAGGGTGATGAGGTCGTCACAGCGAGTGGAATGCTTGGGAAAATCGTCGGAATCGAAGATAGCGTGGTTCAAATTGAGATTGCAGACCGCGTTAAAGTAAAGTTACTGAAAGACCGTATTGCTGGTCGTTGGGCAGATAAAGCCGACGCATCTAGTTAAGTTGTCGAATTAAATTATTGGAGATTGAAGTATGGAACGAGGCTGGAAAGGACGCTTCCTCTTTGTATGCGCCGTCCTAGGATTGGCAGCTTACACAATGTACCCCACCATTTATTATTACTGGGGTGCTTCTGAGGAAGAAAAGTCATCGCACGAGAAGTTTTGTGCTGCTCTTCCTTCAGGGTTTTCGTGTACGAAAATCAACCTTGGTTTGGACCTTCAAGGTGGCGTCCACTTAGTTATGGGTGTCGGGGTTGACCAAGCGGTTAGTCAGCGACTCGACCGAATCGCAGATACCTTGAATGAAGCTTTTACGCGACAGGGTGTTGAAGACGTTAACGTTCGGCGCCCACGTAAAGAGGATGTCATCCTTCTCGAAGGCAGTGGTATCGAAGCTGCTCTTGGAGTCATCGGTCGTGATTTTACCGTGTTGACCGAGACCAGCTCCAGTGAGAGCGGACGCGCCTTTCGTCTCATTTCGCAAGAAGAGACAAATGTCCGCGATACTGCTGTCGAACAAACCATCAAAGCGATTCGAAACCGTGCGGACCGTTTTGGCGTAACGGAGCCTAGTATCGCCCGTCGGGGTGCTACGAATATCGTCATTCAGCTTCCGGGTGTAAAAGACCCTGACCGTGCCTTAGCTATGATTGGTAAGACCGCGCAGCTGGAGTTCAAGATGGTAGATGCTGCAGGTACTGCTGGCTTTTCTTCTCTTGATGCGTCAATGCTTCCAGCTTCTGCGACTTTGAAGAATTATACCTTCGAAGGCCAAGGTGGAAAGCCATCGACCGATTTCTACTACGAGTTCAAGACCAGCGATAAGGAGGCGATTCGAACGGCATTGGAATCGCTTATTCCAAGCGACTCGGAACTGACTTTTGGAACCACTGACCAAGAGGGCGTTTTGAGGACCTACGTCCTCGAGGCCAAGGCGGGTATTACGGGGGACTACCTCATTGACGCGACTGTTGACCGTAACCCAGAGCTTCCAACTGACTATGAAGTATCGATGCAATTTGACCCCAAAGGTGCTCGAATCTTCGAAAAGCTCACCGAGAAAAGTGTTGGCCGTTTGATGGCGATTGTCCTTGATGACGTTGTCAGCTCAGCGCCTCGAATCCAGACGAAGATCCCAGGCGGTCGTGCTCGAATCACCTTGGGTGGCGGATATGGAAACCCAAATGCGAAGTTGGCTGAGGCAACGGACTTGGTTCAAGTCCTCAAAGCTGGTGCACTGCCTGCGCCTGTCGAAGTTCGCGAAAAGCGTGAAGTAGGTCAGACATTGGGAGAGCAATCGGTCATTGATGGACGTAATGCGATTCTCTTTGGTTCTCTTTTGGTCTTCATCTTCATGTTTATTTACTACAAGGCCAGCGGCATTGTGGCGAACATCGCACTCTTAGCAAACGTTGTTCTCGTCGCTGCAGTACTCGCTCTCTTTGAAGCAACGCTTACGCTGCCTGGTATGGCTGGTATCGTTTTGACCATCGGTATGGCGGTTGATGCGAACGTCATTATCTTTGAGCGAATCCGAGAGGAAATCCGAGCCGGGAAGTCTCCGGGGGCTGCGATTGATTCGGGCTACGAAAAAGCGTTTTCAACGATTATGGATGCCAACATCACCACATTCATCGCAGGTGTTGTACTGCTGCAATATGGTACCGGGCCCGTTCGAGGCTTCGCAGTTACGCTGATGGTTGGTATCGTTTGCTCAGTATTTACGGCAATCTACGTGACCCGCTTGGTGTTTGACGCATACGTTTCCGGAAAGCGACTCAAGTCACTAAGTATCTAAAAGACGCCATTGTACGAAGGCACTCATCCAATGGGGTGAGAATGCAGAGAGGTTGAAGCATGTCATTGCTTAAAGGTGAATCAAATTTTAACTTTGTCGGGTCTCGCGGGACTTTCGCAAAAGTTTCCTCGGTCTTAGTCGCGGGCTCAATTATCGCGCTGGTATTACTTAAGCTGAAGTTTGGTATCGACTTTGCCGGTGGCTACGAAATCCAGGTAAAGCTTCCCGGCGACCAAAACGAAGAGAAGATTGTCGCTGCGCTTAAAGGCGATAAAGTAACCGACGTTCGGGCTCAGACCTTTGGTTTGAGTGGTGATGAGTACTTGGTATTTGTCCCAGAACAGGCATCACTCTCTGGTGAGCAGAAGGCCGGACTCAAGACTAAGATGGCCGAACTGGCGGGGGGCAATGCCGACAACGTAACCACTTGGGCGATTGCCGAGAGTGGTGAGTCGTTTGATGTACGCTTTGCAGTGCCGGTCGAAGAGTCAGCACTCCGGGATGCGGTTGTATCCATGGGCGTTGAGATTAAGGACATCTCGCGTGGCGACCGTACCGACGAACCCTTTTATAAAGTTACATTGGTTTCCATTGCGGACTATATCGAGACAACTCTTCGAGAGAAGCTAGCACCATCGGCGAGCGAGCGAATTGTTCAGCGAATCGAGTTCGTTGGTCCTCAGGTCGGAGCGGAGCTTCGTAACCAGGGTATTCTTGCAGTTATCTATTCTCTGGTATTCATCTTGCTTTACATCGCTGTACGCTTCGACTTCGCATTTGCTCCGGGGGCAATTGTCGCACTTGTCCACGATGTTATGATTACTCTCGGCGTCTTCGCGATTTTCCAGATCGAATTCAACCTACCCGTGATCGCAGCGCTCCTGGCGATTGTTGGTTATTCGCTGAATGATACAATCGTTGTCTTCGACCGGATTCGCGAGAACATCCCACTTCGCCGCGGTTTGAAGCTTCATGACTTGGTGAACCTCTCTCTGAATCAGACCCTATCTCGAACGGTCTTAACCTCAGGTACTACACTCCTCGTCGTTATCGCGTTGCTGACCTTGGGTGGCCCGATGATCCGTGCCTTCTCGATAGCTCTCTTCGTCGGTGTTTTGGTGGGAACGTACTCCTCGGTTGCGATTGCTTCGCCGGTTTACATCGCGCTGCGTGAGCGTGCGATGGCCAAGGATGCAGAGAGTGGCGTCGCTGGTAAGGCTGTCACTGCTTAAATCTCTCGCTGCTTAAATCTCTCGCTGCTCGAGAGTAGGGAATGACATCGTCATGGTCATTCCCTTGCTTTGATTCCTTGTGAATCTCAATTCCCCTCCGTGATCCTCGACAATCTGCCTGGTCAGATGTAGGCCGAGTCCGGTTCCCTTCGCCTTGGTTGTGAAGAACGGCTCAAAGACCCGTTTCACGTCTTCGTCGCTGCAGCCCTCGCCTTGGTCTGAAATCTTAATCAAGGTTGCGTCTTCGAGTGTAAGGGCATCAACTTCAAGGTGCCCGCCGTCGGGCATTGCCTCAGCAGCATTCTTGAGAATGTTGATCATAGCTTGTCGGAATAAGCCTTCATCGAGGCGGACCGGCAATGTCTGCGCTTGATAATTGATGGTTGGGGTAATCTTTTGAGAGTGCCATTCTGGCTCAAACATTTGGACCAAGTCGGTCAAAATGGGCACCAAATCCGTAGGCCGAGCTGTCGGTGATGGCATCCGCGAGAGCTGAAGATAAGTCTCCGTGACCTTTTCCAAACGTTCGATCTCTCGAATCATCGCGCTCAGTGAGTCCTCGGCATGTCTAAGCTTCGCGAGGTCAGGGGATTCTTGCATGAGGTCTGAGAGCTCTGCCTGAATAAGCTCCGCGTTTAGATTGATTGCGCTTAGAGGATTGCGAATCTCGTGAGCAACTTGAGTTGAGATGCGCCCCATTGCGGCAAGGTGTTCGGACTGGAGAAGTTGATTTTTTGCTGCGACTTCTTCGGTGATG
>JAYYQC010000007.1:0-5931 GCA_036128675.1 Myxococcota bacterium
ACCGTCAACCGATTCAGATCCGCCAGCGCTTCAGACATGATGATCTCGCGGTCAACCGACGAAAGACCGATCCAATTGGTCGCAATGACGACCGACTCAGTTGCCGCGGCCAAAGGATGGGTCCGCTCGTACGCATTACCATGGTCTGCAATGTAGCCCCAGCCTTCGCCGAAGATACCGTGGCCGATCAACGTAAAGCGAAGGTTACCCTTCTCATCGGCAGCACGTGGGATGCCCATCGTGAACGGATAGGTACAAGTTCCCTGAAGCTGCGGTACACCATCGGTGTCTTTGAGAATGTCGTTGTCTTCGGTCAAGAAACAAGGAACATCGAAGGTACCTTTGACGATGCGGGTCATATACTCGTTGATATCGCTCTGCACCTCAGTGATCTGATAGCTGAAGCCATTCTCGTTGACGTAGTTGAGTGCCTGCGCCTTCATCGACTGAATCGGACCTAGGATGTGCTGCTCGCTCGCAACCGCGAAATCCCAAGCAAGATAGAGCTCGTCTCGTTCGTAACCCAAGACATCAAGCTGCTCAAAAAGCGTCTCGTACGCGGCCCGATTTGACTCAAGCGAAGCGTTGTCTGTCTTCTTCTTGTCGCGAAGTGCAGCAAAACCCACGGACTCCGGAAGGTCATTGCCGTTGATATCTTCAACACCGTGCTCGATGACCACCGCGTGTCGGTGCCCCATCGTCATTGGAATCATCGGACGGATAATCAGCGCGAAGCGACCTTCATGGCCTTCTTCACGCAGGTTCGCGTCCATCTCAACCATCACCGGAAGCTTCTCACCGGTCACCAGGTCGATGAGATGAATGAGGCGACCTTCGGTGTTTGAATCTTTGATATTGGACTGATTGATAAGGAATGCTGGGTCAACATCGACGCCAAGATGCAGCAAAATCGGCATCACCGGTGAAGCACCATCGGCTTCGTTGTACCGGTCGAACGCAATCGGTGCATCACCGTTTGGAAGCGCAAGCTGCTCTTGCTTGTAGTTCCACCGAATACCGGTTTCTGAAGTTACATCTTCCCGTTCAAAGAAGCGGCTGGGCATTGGAAAGAGACACTCTGTGGTTACCGCGAGTGGATTGCACCCCTCGCTTACACCCAATTCGATGGGTGTTTCCGCATCCCCAACACATGCGGCTTGAACCAAGAGAAGCCCGAAGGCCAACGAATAACGGTAGGACAATGTGGTTGTTTTCAGCATACCAATATGAAGGGGGGATCGCGGGGGACGCGTCAAGCGACGAAAGCGTAAAGTAATTGAACATCTACAACTACTTTTAAGTAGAAGATCTGACTTGGTGCGTCATTAATAACTTCAAATTTTGTATCTCTAGCACCTGTGGTTCTAGAGGATCTGACATCCGATGTCTAAATTGCGTCGCGCTGACAAAAGTCAAATCAACCTGAGAATCCACAGATTTTGAACCGACATTTGTCGATTGGTCTCACCGACGAAAAGCATAGATTCTCGAAAATAGCGGGATCAAAAGGCAACAAAGACGAAACCTACGAACGGCTCACGGTTGTCCGCTCAATGGAGCATCATGATTCTGCTGAGACGTTACGATGGAGATATCCCTACTTGATAAGTTTTCGGAATCATCATTGCGGCTAATTGCAGCGACCCTCCGAACGCGTTAGGAGCCACGTTGCACAAAGTGACCGGGGGGTACCATGCACATTCTCATTGCCGATAAGTTATCATCACACGTCAAAGAATCGCTCATGGACGCGGGTCACCGGGTCCACGTAGACTCGGAGCTTAAAGAAGGCAGCCTTACCGCAGCCATCAAAGAGCATGACCCAGAGGTTTTGGTCGTTCGTTCAACAAAGGTTCAAGCCGACCAACTCGCAGCTGCCGGTAAGCTATCGATGATAATCCGGGCGGGCGCTGGCACCAATACCATCGATGTCACCACTGCGAGTGACCGCGGAATTTATGTCGCAAACTGCCCAGGTAAAAACGCCGTTGCCGTGGCAGAGCTCACAATAGGACACCTCGTGAACTGCGACCGACGTATTGCAGACAACGTTCAAGACCTTCGAGAGCACACCTGGGCGAAAAAGAAATACTCGAAGGCGCGTGGCTTGCGCGGGCGAACCCTCGCCGTTTTGGGCTGCGGACGCATCGGTCAAGAAGTCATCAAGCGCGCACAGGCTTTCGGCATGGTGATCAAAGCATGGAGCCGCTCCCTCACGCCTGAGAAGGCCGAGGCCTTAGGTGTCGAGTTCTGCGCATCTCCTCACGCGGCGGCGCAAGGCGCAGATGCCCTTACCGTGCACCTCGCCCTCACCGATGCAACCAAGCACATCGTCAATGATGATATCCTCAATGCGGTGAATCCTGGGGCTTATATCATCAACACCTCGCGTGGAGAGATGGTAGATGAGGCCGCGCTCATTCGCGCCATGGACGAACGAGGCTTACGAGCCGGTCTCGATGTCTTTGATAATGAGCCAGGGGCCAGCGACCCAAAGTTTGAGTCCGAGATTACAAAGCAACCTAATATGTATGGCACCCACCACATCGGTGCGAGCACGGATGAGGCATCCGAGGCGGTTGGTGACGAAGTGGTGAGAATTGTCCGTATCTTTGGAAACGAGGGATGGGTTCCAAACTGCGTCAACATCGCGGAATCAACACCGGCAACGCATGCGCTCATCGTCCGGCATGCCGATAAGGTCGGTGTCTTGGCGAACCTACTCGGCCAACTTAAAGAAGAAGGCATCAACGTGCAGCAAATGGAAAATATCATCTTCAAGGGTGCAGCGGCCTGTGCACGCATACAGCTCGCGGATGCACCGAGCCCGACTGCCCTTTCGGCCATCGACGCCAATCCAGACGTTTTCAACACCTCACTCGTAGAATTGGAGAAATCATGAACCGCGCCCATAACTTTTCCGCCGGCCCTGCCGCCTTACCGCTTCCCGTCCTCGAGTCGCTCCAAGGCGTCCTCACGGAATTCGAAGATGCGCAAGCCGGACTGATGGAGATCTCGCACCGAAGCAAGCAGTTCGATGCGGTAGTCAAATCTGCCGAAGCGCGCTTGCGCGAGATTCTAAATATCCCCAAGGATTATTCCGTACTCTTCTTGCAAGGAGGCGCAAGTCTTCAGTTCTACATGAGCGCGCTGAACCTCTTAGGCCCGGACGATAAAGCCGATTATCTCCTCACCGGTTCATGGAGTCAGAAAGCACTGAAAGACGCAAAACGCTGCACCTCGGACGCTGAAAGCATCTGGGCTCCCGACGACAAGGTCTTTAATCGGGTTCCATCTCACGGTGACTACACGGTTCGCGATGGTGCCGCATTTGTGCACTACACCACCAACAATACTATCTACGGTACTCAATATGCGACAACACCCGATTGTGGTTCAACGCCGCTTGTCGCAGATATGTCCAGCGATATTTGTAGCCGCCCCGTGGACGTATCCAAACATGCCGTCATTTACGCAGGTGCACAAAAGAATCTCGGGCCAAGCGGTGTAACCGTCGTAATTCTTTCGCCATGGGCGGTTGAGCGAAGTCGGACCGTCGGTCAGAGCCGACCCGGTGGATTACCCGCGATGCTCGACTACGGTCTTATGGTGGATAAAGATTCGCTCTACAACACGCCCAATACCTTTGGTATCTTCGCGCTGGACCGGGTTCTTGACTGGATCCAAAAACAAGGCGGCGTAAAGGCGATGGCAGAGTTGAACGAGCGCAAGGCTGCGCATCTTTACGGCGAATTGGACGCCTCCGATTTCTGGACCCCGCATGCGCGGGAAGGCAGTCGTTCTTTGATGAACGTAACCTGGCGTGGCCCTAATGAAGACCTCGAGAAAGCCTTTATCGCGGAAGCCGATGCAGCGGGACTCAAAGCGCTGAAGGGACACCGTTCGGTCGGCGGTATCCGAGCTAGCACGTACAATGCATGCTCAATGGAGAGTGTCGAGGCACTTGTCACGTTCATGAAAGAATTCGAGGCGCGCAATAGTTAACTCGGGTAACGGGGCGCTTCCGACGCCCCAACCCGCTTTTGAACTTGAGTTACTCGACCGTTAGAGAGAACCGCAACGCCTAGATGCACGCCGTACGCTTCAGCCAGAGCGCCGAGGCCCAGCCGACGCCATCGTGGGCAATGAGCTTCAATGATGGTTCAAGGCCCTTTGCTGATGGTTAATCCCGGTACTTGCGCACGTCTTTCATTCACTATCTCGTCTTCTTCATGGTCCCCCGATTGACAGACCGCTCCTAGATGCTTAGAAATTGGTCCTACCAACGGGGAGCCAAGATGCTAGGAAAATACTGGGACAAAAAGGGTAAACAAGACGAGACCTACGATTATATCGTGATCGGCTCGGGTATGGGCGGCATGACCGCAGCGGCTATGCTGAGTAAGCTCGGCAAAAAGGTGCTGGTTCTTGAGCAGCACTACGTCCCCGGTGGCTACACCCATACGTTTAAGCGTAAGAAATACCTCTGGGACGTCGGCGTCCACGCGGTGGGCGAAGTGACCGAACACTCCATGACCGGTCGCCTCTTGAAATACCTCACCGACGACGGTCTCAAATGGGCATCGCTCGGCGAAGTATACGACGAGTTCTACTTTCCAGACGATTTCCGCATCGACTTCCCAGACAATCCGAAGAAGTTCCGCGAAAACCTCATTGAAGCATTTCCGGACGAAGTCGACGCAATCGACGACTACCTGGCCTCGGTTCGGGAAGTCTCCGGTGCGATGAAAGGCTACTATTTGGGCCGAACCGTCTCCTCAAAGCTCGGCTGGCTTGGCGAAAAGACCATCGGTGCCAAAGCGCAGAAAATGCTCGACCTCAACACCCAAGAGGTGGTGGAAAAGCTCACCGATAACCACAAGCTTCAGAGCGTCATGACTGCTCAGTGGGGTTATTATGGTTCGCCACCGAAGCGTTCCTCTTTTGCGATGCAGGCGCTCGTCGTCAAGCACTTCGTCCATGGCGGTTATTACCCAGTGGGCGGTTCCGAAGAAATCGCCAACCATCTCCTAAAGACCGTTGTTGACGGCGGCGGCTGGACGCGTATTCGCGCCGATGTCGAAGAGATCATCGTCGAGAAAGATACCGCGGTTGGGGTTCGTCTCAAAGGCGGCGAAGAGATCCGCGCCAAATCCATCATGAGTGCAGCCGGCGTTCAGTCGACGGTGACGCGACTCCTACCCGAGTCGCATAAAGCGAAAGACTGGGCCCAGGATATCTCGAAGCTCAATCCTGCACCTTGCCATGTTTGCCTCTACATCGGCTTTAAGGGCGATATCACGAAAGCCGGTGCCGGCTCGGCCAACAAGTGGTTCTACGAGACCTGGGAACCTAACTACGACAACTGGGAGGTCACACCCGACGGCGAGATGCCGGATGTTCCCGTCCTCTATTGCAGCTTTCCATCCCTAAAAGACCCAAGCTACGACCCAGGTCCCGATGAGCTTCACACCGGAGAAGTCGTAACCTTCGTGCCTTGGGACGTCTTCCAGGACTGGAAAGATACGCGCTGGAAGAAGCGAGGCGAAGATTATGATGCGTTTAAAAAGCGCATGGAAGATAAGCTTCTTGAGCAGTTCCTCGCACACCTGCCGGGGCTGCGCGAGTATATCGACTATGTCGAGCTCTCTACCCCGCTCTCAACTGACCACTTCGTGCGCCCGATGGCAGGCTCTATTTACGGTATCGAGCCAACGCCCGAGCGCTTCCGTACTAAATCACTGCGACCTCGTAGCCCGATTAAGAACCTCTACATGGCAGGCTCTGAAGTCGCCTCGGTAGGCGTCATTGGTGCTATGATGGGCGGTGTGCTCTCGGTGCTCTCAGCCGAGCCGGTTGGAACCGCCAAGATGCTTAAAGAGGCTGGGTTCAAAGGCTAGCGCGACACACCATCTAGCCCTTCAAATTCGC
>JAYYQC010000008.1:0-4518 GCA_036128675.1 Myxococcota bacterium
TCGGACCATTCAACCTCATCAAGTAAACCGGTGACCGCTCGAAGCAGTGACGACTTCCCCGCGCCATTTGGGCCCAATACGACGTATATTTGGGCCTCCTCGAAGTGTAGGGTGTCGATGTTTAGCGCCGGGGTGACACAGCGGAGGTTTCGGATCGACAGGCTCATTTCGATGCACCCTGCATCGCTTTGAGGGCGCTCGCAGCTTCTTGGCCCAGGCTAAAACAGCCTGGCCCCATTGAGCTTAGCTTCGCGTCCGAGAGGTAGATTGTGTGCACCTGCGGTTTGGTCACCTGAAGCGGGCTTAATGCTCTTGTGTAAAGACGCTGGGCACGTTCAGACATCGCACTTGGGTCTAAGACGATAATGACGTCGGGAGCGAGGCGTATGAGTTCCTCAGGGCCTAGGATGCCAACACCACGGTCGTAGGCTGGTTGGATGATATCGAACCCCTGAGCCCGTAAAAGATCCCCCTGAACGGATGCTGGATTTACGAGGTAGAGCTGTGGTGTTTCGTGCTGTGAGACACCTGCGATAACCAAAGTTCTTCCCAATTCCGTACCCGTAGGTACAAGTACCCTTTCCAGCTCTTCCACAAGTGATGCCGCCTTCGCTTTGCGGTCGAAGATATCGCCAAGCGTCACGATGCTCTGGCGTAGGTCAGGCGTTTTCATAAATGGCAATGCAAGCAATGACTGCTCAGGTCGAAGAGGCAGGCTCTTTTGCATTCGGCTTGTGCTTACAAGGACATGGCTCGGGCGCATGCGGATGAGCTCTTCAAGCTTTGGGGTTAGCTCAGTCCCGAGACGCTTCAGTGATGGCTGGCCAGTCATTTGGCAGTAATCGCTGACGCCGACGAGGCTATCGCCGAGCTCCAGGGCCAGGACAAGCTCGGTGAGCCCAGGATTAAGGCTTACAAGGCGTACATCGGATGAGGCGAATGCAGAGGCTCCTAGGCTGAGGCACAGAATGAGTGAAAGAATTCGTCGGGTCATCACTGATCGCATAACGCTCGGGTTCCTTTCATTGCAAGCCCTGCAGGTTAAGGCTCAACGACCGGAAGCATCGGGGCCTTGAAGGTGATAATCGCCTCCTGGGGTTTTCCATTTGAATCATCGCTCGCACCAATTCCCTGATATCTCAGCGTGGATTTAAGCTCTACGTCAATCCAAAACTTCGTCGATGGTGCTACTAGGCGCACCAGCCAGTTATCCGCTTCCAGCACGACGGGTAGCGCTTCCCGCCCGTTCACTCTTTCAGGCTTTTGCGGAACAAGCCGGACACTGAAGGCGTCTGCCTTCGGCGGTACTATCATTTTCCATTCGAGGGTCTCTCCCTTGAGCAGCGACGACCAATCCTTCCGTATTGCAGCGAGAATTCCTCCAGGTCCCACGAGGTTGGAAGGCGGTGACTCCAGTCGATTTGTCGTGCTTTCGCCTTCCTTGTCGCGGAAGCTCATTAGGACATGTGTGCCCTCCCACTGAACCGAGAATTGTTTTGTAGATCCCTGGTAAGTCATCTGGATATTCGGGACAGCTGGAAGCTTTCCAGGTGTGATGACCTGAGAGAAGAATGGCTGCCCGCTCTTAAGTCGGCCGGTAACCTTACGGTAGGTCCACTGGCCGTCTCGCCAGCGCTCCTCTTGGTCGAGGGTGTAGATGGCCTTGCCCTCAAGGGAGCTCGCTTGGCCCTGAATATTTCTGACTTCGTCGGTTGTGTTCGAGAGAAGCCCGAATAATAGAAGTGTCGTCAACATAGCGCCGACACTATGCCTGGAGCACTAACGACGCAACCTAGAGCGACCGAAGGTAGAGTTCCAATGCCTCAAGTTCGCTCTGGGAGAGACCTGAGGTGTCTCCCATGAATCCGGAGCGGCATTGCTCAAGTACCTCGCCAAGGGTTTCAGCCGAGCCATCATGAAAATAAGGAGGCGTCATTGAAACTCCCCGTAAGGAAATGGCCTTGGTGGGCTCGGCACCGAGAAGCGTGAATGTTGCATCTGTCCCAAAGTGGCTACCCGAGTGGCAACCAGCACACCCTATCTCTGGGGCATAGAATAACGCTTGGCCCTGCGCCAACCGACCTTCAATCGGTGCATTTTTCATTGGGTAATCCGCCTCACGGGACCAGTCGATATAAGCGGCAACATCGATAGCACTCTGCGCATTGAGCCCCCTACCCCCCATGCGCCCCTGACTAGTCAGCATGACTTCATGTGCAACAGTGGCGACCTTACTTGTCCAGGTGACACGTCCCTTTTGGGAAATATTCCCTGCTAAGCTCAGAGTTTGTCGGCGAGGCAGCCCGGAATCAAAGCTCCAGGTTAGGCCGTCATTGCGACCTTCTGCATGGCACGTTGCGCAGCTTACACCAGAAGAGTTTGAAGACATGGAGGCGTCAGCGCCGCTGAAGAAAAGCTTTCTTCCTCGCTCCACCTCAGGAGAGAGTCGATGCTGCGTCGCGATTACGAGTGGCTCAAGCACGATATCTTGCTCCATAGGGGGGAAATCACAGCAAGGCATGAATCCGTGGCTCGAGGCAGGGGGCCTCAGGATATCGCTGAGGGTCTTGAATTTAATGCCCCGTCCCAGGAATCCATCGACGGCGATTGCTCGGTTGGTCTGAAAGAGTGCGCCCCGAGCTCCTTCAATCCTGCCAACGACCTCGTGGTCTCGAAATGAAAAGTTTAGATGGTTGTCGCTTGAAGCCCCGCTCTCGTTACCGGTCACGATATCGAAAAACCCGGGTTCGGATTCTTCGTTGCTCGCCGAAGTTACGACGACTGCATGGGTTCCTTCATGGGTGCTTAAATAGAAATCACTTTCAGGCGAGACGGCTACACTTGTTGGATATCCGCTTACCACTGAGCCGTCGGAGTTATTGTTTATGGGAATAAAGACGATGTCGCCTGAGGTGTCGGTCGGTTCACCGTTGGATGCGTCGACGGGAACTTCGAGGAGGCCAGCTTGAAAGCGTCCATCCGCATTGTATCCGCCCTGCTCGAAGAATTCTTCCTCGCTTGGTTCTACCGGAGCGTGGTCTTCCAGATCCTCGAGAGGTAGATCAGCGAGGTTGTCGTCGTTCATGTCGCTGCTCGCACTCGTCGTGTTGTCGACATTCAGCATGGGCAGAACGAGGGTTAGTCCATCGGGGGTAAAGGCGGGGTCGCCGGTAAAGCGGGTGCTCCGGTCGAAACCCTGGGGCAGCTTAAGCGTTTTCACACGATTATTGTTAAGGTTGATATGAGAAATCTCATTGCCAAATGCGTGAACCGCGTAAAGAGTGTCGTTCTGCGGCCGCAGCGCGAGCCAACGAATTTCTTTCCCGATTGCCCATTTTTGAGTCACCTTCATGGTCTTGGGTGAGATCTCGATAACTTCTCCTTGCGTTGAGAGTGCTGCGAAGAGTCGGGTGCCATACTCGCTCGCCACCAGGCCGTAGGGCTCGGTCCCCACTTTTACCTTTTGAATGAGCGACCATCGGTCATTGCGGCGTTCGACTTTCGCGATAGAACGCTCGGCGCGTAAACTAATGAAGTAGGAAGACCCCGCGCGTGCGATGCGGGTTGGCTCCGCTCCTACCCAGACCTCCTGTACTTCGTGTGACCGTTCATCGATCACCGAGATTGTCCCAGCATCCGTATTAACGACGGCCAGCGCTTCGAACGCCGCATCGAAGGCCATCGAGTGACTGCCGGTTGGAGTGAGTGGATTATCCAAGCCCGGTTGGCAGCCACCAAGCGCGAGCGATATACCAATGAGGATAAGCGATAGAGGGTCTAGACTTCGTTGCATCATCATGAATTAAGAGGAGCAAGAGTCGGGCCAAGCGTGTTTTGCCGATTTATAAGGAAAATATCTCCCCGGTCAGCTGGAAGCTATGACATAAATGTCCGAGCGATTGGCCGCATAAGGAACGGAGTCCATGCATATCGTCCATGTCATGGCATCAAGTCAGATGGGTGGAGGTGCCAAGTATCTTGAGCTTCTTCTACCTGAACTACGCAAGCGGAGCTTCGAGATCACAGCGATTACCTCGCCAGGCGGTGTCCTTTCCGAGCGCCTTCGGGCCCTAGGTATTGGGGTGCAAACACCGGTTGATATGATGGCTTATCGGTTTAATCCGATGGTTTCGTGGAAACTCTCTCAGCTCTTTAAGGTGCTTAAGCCAGACCTCATTCACTTCCATGGCACGAGGGCGGCCTTCCAAGGCACCATGCTGGCCCTGCCCTGTCCAGCGATTTATACTGCGCATGGAGCAGCGACATTGCCGATCCAGAGCCCTCTTCGACGTATGTTGATGCGCCTTGTGGAGCGAAAAAATCTTCGCTCAGTGCGTCTTTTTTCGGGTGTATCGATTCGCGATGTTGAAGCAGTTACGGGAAATCCGGCGGATGGAATCTACATTCCCAATCCCGTTGACCCTAGATTTTTTGCGACAGACTGGCATGGATCCGCTGAGCCGCTGAAGGAGCGCAAGCCTCTGGTTCTAGGGACAGTGGCGCGACTGGTACCTCAAA
>JAYYQC010000009.1:0-2601 GCA_036128675.1 Myxococcota bacterium
TTGTCAGGTGACGCTCGGTAGCGCGTCTCAGGCGGCACTGAGCCTTGCAGCAGCCGATAACAACGCGACTTGGACACTCAGTGGTGAGAACGGCGTGTTGGTCTTGGGTGCACCACGTGCGGACTGCCAAGCTCTGCCGTCGAGCGCGAATTTCGAAGCCCGGGCTCAAGGTATCGTGGCGGCAAGCTCAGAGGCGAGCTTCGAGATCCTCACCGACGTAGCGACAACAAGCCGAATCATGGGTAGCTTCAGTGCAGCCTTCGCCGAGACCGATGCAGCCCGCATCGAGGTAGAGATCTTGGGGGATGTCATCAATGCCGACGATGCGCGGTGCCAAAGTGGTACATGTTCAGTCAGCGGCCTGAGCGCAGGTGTTGTATTGCCTGGCTCAACCACTTCCATTCCTTTTACGATTCGTAACCTTGCAAGCTGCTCGGCGACTGCCTGCAATGCGTGTGAGCTCGACCTTGCACCAGGCGGCCAAGGTATCACATTGACGACCGGCGCGGGTGTCACCGGCTCTCTGAGCAGTGTGGCGACATCCATCGCGCAAGCTTCAGCCAGCTGCAACGAAGACGGCGCCTGGGAGGGTGTCTTGGAACTCAGCGGTGCACAAGCGGGCGTCTTTGATGCGACCCTACGCATTCCAAGCAACGACGCTGGCGCGAGCCTGATAACCATTGGCTTCGGCGTCGAGTTCGCTGACCAGCCGATTGCGATTGCTGATTTCGCACCGTGTGTTGAGGATATGGGCGGCTCAAGCCGCTGCACCGTAGATAGTGTCGTCGACCCAATGGAGCCCGTGGTTCTCAAAGGCGACGAGAGCTTTGACCCAATGGGCCGCGACCTGACCCGTTATGAGTGGGTGATTGCGCAGGCACCCAATGGCTCGCAGCACCAGGTTGGCGAAGTGCTCAACAGCTGCACCGTGAGCTCGTACCGCGACTGCCTAACTTACGAGATGCTGGCCGATGTCCCCGGTGAATACGAGCTCTGTCTCGAGGTGAGAAACGACGCCGGTGCGACTTCGTCTCGAACCACCAACTCATGTGCGAGCTGGTTTGTGTACCCGAGCAGCGATATCCACATTCAGCTCAGCTGGCCTGAAGGCACTGGACGGGATCTGGACCTTCACCTCAACAACCTGAGCATCAGTGACCGTGTCTGCAATCCAGATGCCTCGTGCAATTTCCGTAACTGCAAGCAGGACTCAAGCAGCGTGCAGTGGTTCACCGAAGATACCGCGGGCAATGGCGCAAATCCACGCCTCGATGTGGATAGCCTCTCCGGATCGCAGCATGAGAATATCAACATCGACTCGCCACGCGACGGTTCTTACCGCGTCTATGTTCACTACTATGCGTCTTCCAGCAGCCTCAATGGCGATGTGGATGGCTTGGTGACGGTGTGGATCCGCGGGGTTGAGGTCTTTGGCACCACGATGGCGCAGCTCAAAGAGAACGATGTTTGGCGCGTTGGAGATGTGATGTGGTACGGCGACGAGGCCGTCTTCGTCCCATATTCGGCCAGCGATAAGGTTGGCTCTGAAATGGGTGTCTCCGCAGGAAACGATGCACCAACCTATTGGTGCACCTCAAGTCGAGGTGGGTGGGAATGGGCTCCCTAAGACCGCTCGTGCACGGTACCATCTCGTAAACGGGGCGCGGCAGATCGGGTTCTTCTGCCGCGTCTCACCTTTCTCAGCCCATCCCATGTCTCTCCCTCTTGTGACTTTTCTCGATTCCCATTACCTCTAGACCTGTCCTAACGCGGTAGCCAATCAAGGCATGCTGAGGAGACACTCCAGGAGAAGAGCGTGGGCTTTATTCAAGCAGTCACAACCTGTCTAAAGAAGTCGTTTGACCCGTCTGGGCGCGCGCTGCGCTCGGAGTTCTGGTATTTCATGCTCTTTATGGTGCTGGTCAATATCGTCTTTACGCTGACCGGGCTCTTTTTGGGGAAGCCTTTTGTGCTCCTTCATCTGTCGCTGATGCCCGCGTCGGTCTGCGTCGCGGTGCGACGGCTTCACGATATTGGCTTCCCCTGGCTTGCACTGATGGTGGTGAGTGTCCCGTTGATTGGTTATTTCATCTTACTACGCTGGATGGCGCGCCCGGGTGAGGAAGGTGCCAACCGCTTCGGCCCAGCCCCGGTCACGGTTGATCGAGGACCGCCGGCCACCATTTGGGACCAATAGCGCCCGTCCTTCGCCGGGTCTCTCTGGCTCGAAACCGATTTTTTGCATCAAGCGTCTCCGCATCCTATCCATCGGTCTCGACCCGTCCTGAAGGAGGCTATTCGACAATGCGCAAAAATTTCAGATACTTCTGGTGTACTGTCCTTGCATCGACGCTACTGAGCGGATGCTCGTGGTTTAGTTTCTCTGGACCTCGGGTTGACGACCGAGAGAATCCCCATCCAGAGCATTTGGTGCAAGCGGGGGACGTGATTGAAATTTCACGTGGCCTGATGCGGGAGCACCTCAAAGACGTCCAGTGGTCGCAAAATGGTGAGACCATGGGTGAGAACTATTTCGTGATGAAGGCACTCTTCCGCAACCCTCGGCTGCCCGATGCACTACCCACACAGGTGCCGCTCTTT
>JAYYQC010000010.1:0-16854 GCA_036128675.1 Myxococcota bacterium
TCGAAGAGCTCCCAGCTTGGCATCGAGACAACTCGGGTTGCGGTGCCTTCAGCTTGGAGTGCAGCCTGCGCTTCAAGTGCCAAATGAACCTCAGCCCCTGTGGACATGAGGATGACTTCCGGTGCCCCATTTGGTGCATCGCTCAGGATATAAGCACCCTTTTGGGTGCCGTCAGTGCCGACAGCTTGAGCGTCGAGGATTGGTAGATTTTGTCGAGAAAGCACCAGTACGGTTGGACCGTCTTTACGCTCGATTGCAATCTTCCATGCTTCTTCTGTTTCATTCGCATCGCAAGGACGAAGGGTCACGGTATTGGGAAGTGAGCGAAGCGAAGCCAGATGCTCGATAGGCTGGTGGGTTGGTCCGTCCTCACCCAAACCAATCGAGTCATGTGTGAATACGAACGTTACAGGAAGATGATTGAGAGCAGCGAGTCGAACCGCAGGCTTCATATAATCGAGAAAGCAGAAGAATGTCGCAGTGTAGTTATGAACGCCACCATGATAGGCCATCCCATTCGCAATGGCTCCCATCGCGTGCTCTCGAACGCCGTAGTGGATATTGCGTCCACCGGGATTGTCGACAGCATTGAATGAGCCTCCATCGGAGATCGCGGTCTTTGTCGAGCATGAGAGGTCTGCATCGCCTCCGATGAACCAAGGGAGTGTCTGAGCGATCCCGTTTAAGATCTTACCCGAAGCGCTTCGAGTTGCCACTGAGCCGCCGGTCTCAAACTGCGGCAGTTTTGAGGTCCAGTCCGCTGGTAATGTACCATCATGCGCGTGGGTCCAGGTTGTCTCAAGTTGAGGATTTGCGCTCTTCCAAGCGTCGAAATTAGCTTGCCATTCAGTGTTTATTGCTTGACCATGCTCAGCTTGGATAGCAAAGCGTGCGGCCGCATCACCCGGAATGGCGAAGGTCTCGGTTTCTGTCCAGCCGAGTGCAGATTTTGAAGCTTGGATTTCGTCATGTCCAAGTGGTGAACCATGGGCAGCGCTTTTTCCGGCTTTATTAGGAGATCCAAAGCCGATGGTCGTTTTGATTTCGATGAGGGTTGGACGGTTTGTATCCGCTTTAGCTTCGGCGATCGCGGCATCGATTGCGTCGAGGTCGGTGTCACCGTCTTCAACTCGAATGACCTGCCAGCCACAGCTCTCATAACGCTTCATCACAGATTCGGTGAACGCGAGGTCGGTTGGACCATCTAGAGAAATGTCGTTCGAGTCATAGAGATAAATGAGCTTACCGAGCTTAAGGTGTCCTGCGAGGGACGCAGCTTCAGCGCTGATTCCTTCCATTAGGTCGCCGTCACCGACCAACGCGTAGGTAAAATGGTCGACAATGGTGTGTGCGTCGGTATTGTAGAGGCTTGCCATGTAGCGCTCGGCAATCGCCATTCCAACCGCATTCACGCAACCTTGTCCCAGAGGCCCCGTGGTGCATTCGACTCCGGGCGTGACAAAAGATTCCGGGTGACCTGGTGTTTTACTGCCCCACTGGCGAAAGTTCTTAATCTCGTCGAGAGAGAGTTCGTAGCCGCTCAGGTGGAGCATCGAGTAGAGGAGCATGCTGCCATGGCCAGCACTCAGAACAAATCGGTCTCGATCCGGCCACTTTGGGTTCTTGGGGTTATGCTTGAGGTGTTTTTGCCAAAGCACATACGCCATGGGTGCAGCGCCCATTGGAAGCCCTGGGTGCCCTGAATTGGCCTTTTGAATGGCATCCATTGAGAGTGTTCTGATGGTGTTGATTGCGAGAGCATCGGTTGCATCGAAGTTTGACATCACGGCTTCTCCTCATATTTGTAATGCGCGGCATGGTGCCCGCCATCTTTGGGCAAGCAGCGGTCGCCTATCGTAGAGAACGGCTCGGGGCAACTCGTCGAACTCTACAGTTCGCTGCAAATGTGATCATCCTGAGTGGAAATACCGATGCAGGTTAAGCCACCCCGGTGATCATGCGGGATTGCGGAAGCGGTCGAGGTGTACTAACCCCGTGCTCATTACCTGCAAACGTTAAAGCTAGAGGCAACCCAACATGAAAATCGACGTAAATTCGACCATCTCTTACCCTCGTGACCTCGTTTTCGATACCTACCGCGAAGAGATTCAAGCTCTCGTGCAGTATTTACCTAACATCGACAAAATTGACGTTGTGTCACGCGAAGAGAGTAACGGTGTCGTTACCTTTGAAAACCACTGGTATGCGAGCGCGAGCGATATCCCGAAAGTCGCTCAAGCCTTCGTGAAGCCGGAGATGATGAAGTGGATCGACCGCGCGACCTGGAATCTCAACGACAAGACGTGTAACTGGGAAATTGAGACCTTCTTCATGAAAGAAGCTGTTTCATGCAAAGGACTGAACACGTTTTCTGAATCTGGCGATGGAGCCATGACCCTTCGCATCCAGGGTGATTTGGATCTCAATGTTAAAAAGGTACCAGGAATCCCGACCCTTCTGGCGGGTACCATCCGGCCACAGCTTGAGAAGTTTATCATCGCGATGATCACGCCGAACTTTGAGACGATCAACAAAGGGATCGCTTCATACCTGGCATCAAAAGCTTAATTTGCCGATGAGCTCGCAACGTCTCCAAGAGGCCGGCATTTCGCTCGGCACGATGTTGGCACCGATGGAAGGGGTGACGAACCCCGCCATGCGCCATTGTCTCTCCACGCTTGGAGGCTTGGATATCGTTTGCACCGAGTTCATTCGGATCTCGAATTCACCGATGAGCGCGAAGGCTCTGCGTCGCGAGGTCATTCCGCCACCCTCTGGTAAACTCAGTGTCCAGGTGATGGGAAATTGGGCCCCGGGTATGGCTGAGGCTGCGTCGGTAATCTCTGATGCCGGAGCGGATATCGTCGATGTGAATCTCGGATGCCCGACAAAGCGCGCACTCAAAGGGAATGTCGGGGCAGCAATGCTTCGTGACCCTATTCTTCTCTTCGATGTGTTGTCCGCGATGCGGGCTGAGGTGCCGGGGATCTTTTCAGCAAAGATTCGGGCTGGTTTCGATGACGCGAAGAATGTTGTTCACATCGCGCAGACTGTCGAGCGCGCCGGGGCTGATTTCATTGTCGTTCATCCGAGGTCGCGTCGGGACCATTACAAAGGTGTCGCCGACTGGCGTATTGTTAGGTTGCTTAAGCAAGAACTCTCGATTCCCGTTGTTGGCAATGGTGATTGTTGGTACCCGGAGGATGCTCTCGGGCTTCTTGAACTCACTGGCTGTGATGGGGTGATGATCGGAAGACCGGCACTACGGAATCCTTGGATCTTCAAACAAATTAGTGACTTAGAGTCAGGTCGGCCATTAACTAGGCCTTCCGGCGCTGAGGTTTATTCTTGGGTCGAGACGCTGATTGGCACCTATCACGAATCGATGGGGCTACCGCTGCCCCGTTTGATTGGCCGTCTAAAGGAGCTCACAAAGTATCTAGGGCGACTGGTCGGTAATGACCGTGAACTTGTGAAGCGCTGTTTGCGAGCGAAGTCAGCGGAAGCCTTGCTCGATGAGTTGAAGCGTGGGTTCGAGCCTCTTACCGGTTCCCAATTGGCATTCTCGGTGGGGCAGGGCGGCGGAGAACCCTCGGCTTTTCAAGCCCTTTGCGAGGAAAACGCCGCGACGAGTCTTGCCAGCTGAGTCATTGACAAGGCGCTCAAGATCCCCTAAACCCGGCCCCCTAGTTAAACCTAGGCCGACCAAGATGTCGGCTGTGGGCGCTCGTGCAGCTAGTCCTGCATTGAGGTCGCTCAGCTGCTTTAGGAGAAAGCACCATGTCGCGATTTCGCGGACCAAGATTAAAAGTTATCCGTCGGTTTCAACAACACCTTCCAGGCCTCTCACGTAAGACTGCAGAGCGCCGCGCGCATCCTCCGGGACAGCACGGTCAGTCACGACGCACCAAGCGTTCCGATTACCGAATTCGTCTCGAAGAGAAGCAGAAGCTTCGCTACAACTATGGTTTGAGCGAGCGTCAGCTTCGTAACTGCTTCAAGAAGGCTGTAAATGGTAAGGACGACACCGGTTTGGCATTGCTTCGCCAGATGGAATCTCGTTTGGACAACGTCGTTTTCCGCGCTGGATTGGCACCGACCATTCCTGCAGCCCGCCAGCTCGTGGCTCACGGTCACGTGATGGTGAACGGAAGCAAGGTTGATATTCCAAGTTTCCAAGTTCAGATTGGTCAGACTGTATCAATCCGCGAAAAGAGCCAAAATATCCCAGTAGTTGCCGAGAGCGTTGCAGCGCCGGTTCTTGAGTGCCCAAGTTACCTTTCAGTGGACTCAGCGAAGTTCGAAGCGACCTTCAAGGCAGAGCCTGCCCGTGAAGATATTCCTTTCGAGTTCCAAGAGCACCTCGTAATCGAATTCTACTCGCAGATTGTTTAAGTAGAATCTGTTGGTATCCAATTGAAAGCCCTCGGGGATGCTCGTCATCGCCGGGGGCTTTTTGGTTTTTAAGGGGCTTTACTGGGGAAGAGCTCAAGAACCTTCCGATGGTGGCTCCGCTTCACTTTTCTCAACTTCGAAAAAGTGTTGCTCGGTATCGGCGTCAGAATTTGCGCCGAGACGTTGAGCTATAATTTCATCTGCGGGAGCAAATTTAAACTCAAGAAGTTCCGATTGATGCACCCATGCAACTGCAACATGCTCTGCCCGCGGGAACCAGCCAAGGAGGGTTTCCTGGTCGACTTCGTAAGCATGGAGGGCAACGACACGGTCAGCATATCGATGACGTGAAGTCGTTACATAAGACCCAATCTCGCAGTCTATGTTGAAGCACTCTTTCAATTCACGGCGCAGTGCTTGTCGGTGGTCTTCACCGCTTTCGACACGTCCGCCCGGAAACTCCCATAACCCGGCATTATTGCGCTCTTGGCCGCGTTTCGAAATTAAGACGCAGCCTTCGCGCACTACGATTGCTGCGACGACGTCTATCGGTTGGATTTGGGGATGCTCGGAGTTCATCTAGAAACTCGGGACTAATTTCCAAGCACGCAGCATCGGAAACCGAAGTCGGCGTTGGCACTTAGGACGTCAACTGCAATCCGTGAATTACAAGAACTTAGGTCCAGGATGTTTTCGTAACTTCCACCAATGACTGGACAGTTTGTGGTTCCAGAGCAGCTATCGGTCCACTCCGCTAGGTTGCCACTCATATCAAAGAGGGAGGCCGCAAAGCCCTGCCCTTTGCAGTCAGAAGCGCTGCCAGTGTTAATGGTGTCACCAAGACTTCTCCAGCCGTCGTTGCAGCGCTCTTGTACTTCTGTGTCTCCATAAGGATAGTTAGTCTCATTCGGACCGCGACAGGCTGGGTTCCAACTTTGGGCGATCGTACAAAGTGATTTGCCAGCATTCTCACAAGCCCGCCTAGCTTGATACCATGTAACTGAACGGCTCGGTTTCACGTTACCCACGCTGCATGCAACCGGGCTAGCGGTTGGCTCAACGGTGTCGTTGCCGTTGCAGAATCCGTCGCAGCCGTCACTCGAGACATTGTCTGGGAACCCAGATGGGTAATCATCCGAGCTTGCACCGTACCGGGTGCCACTACAGGAGTTATCGGCGTAAATGGTTGCTTCATACTTATCGATGCAGGCGACACGGTCTCCAATGCGTACCATATCACTCGGGCACTGAAACGCGGTACAGCTACCATTGACGCACTCATTGCTCTGGCAATCGCTGTTGCTCAAACAGCTCAGGCCTCCAGCACATCCCGGGCAATCACCGCCACAGTCCACATCTGTCTCACCGGCTGATTGGCTGCCGTCGCCGCACGAACTCGGTGCGCAAATGCTGTTTTCACATTTTCCGCTGTCGCAATCGCCGCCTTCTTCGCATGTGTCGCCGAGTCCGCAAGAGTTACATGTGTCGCCGCCGCAATCGGTATCGGTTTCAGTGCCATTGATTATGCCATCGGTGCAGCTTGCTTCGGCACAGGTGCCACCGCTACACCGCTCGCTCAAACAGTCTCGGTCCCTCAGGCATGTGCCCCCTGGTGCACAACCGCCGCAGCTGCCGCCGCAGTCAATGTCGGTTTCATCGCCGTTTTGGCTCGCGTCGCTGCAGGTAGGCTCGGCGCATCTGTCGCCGATGCATTCGGTGTTCTCGCATACCTCGCGTTCACCCTCCAGCTGGTCGCAGCTGTTGTACCAATAAGAAGTGTCGCCTGAACAAATTGAATATGCCTGACTTTCGCACTCAGGAAGGGGTGCCAGCTCGTCGTCGCAAACACCTTCTTCGATGACGCAGTACTGATTGGCATCGCAATCGCTGTCGGAAGCGCAGGTACCGTCAGAGCTGGAACAGCCGGCCAATGTTGTGGCAGCGAGAAAGGTTAGGGCGAGCGCAAAGCGCGATGTTCGGGTCATTTCATCTCCTCCAGGGCCGCCCATACTAGTCGTTTCAGAGTTTCCCTTCAATTCTGATTTGATGGCGCACCGCGTTGGCTACAATGCCGGAGGGTGTGATACACTAAATTCGGGAAGTATTTCGGGAGATTCTGACCGTGAAGATGGCGATAGTGGAGTACGAACTCTTTTCCGAAGATGGGGATCGTGTCGTCGTATCAGGTGACGCCGAGGAACCTGAGGATATAGAAGTTGAGCTCTACAGTCCGGACCTGCTCCCAGGCCTCTCCCGAGTTGTGGACCGGATGACGGTCGGCAGTACCGCGGAAATCGTTTTAGAGCCCGCCGAAGCTTTTGGGGGATATCTTCCAGAATTGGTCTTTGCGACACCGGCGTCCAAGCTTCCCGAAGAGATCTTACCTGAGATTGGGGTCAAGGCTCGATTAGAGATCCCTGGGGAATCCGATGTCGAGGTCACGGTCATGAGAACAACCGAGGACACGGTTGTTATCGATGGAAACCATCCACTTCATTCACAGAGGTTGCGATGTCTGGTTCATCTTTACGAGAGATGGGAAGAAGAGGACGATGATGATGAATAGGGCGGGTAGATATCGCGGCATTTCAAAGCTTCACTATGAAATTAGAGGAACGAAAGGGCCACGCGTTGTTTTTGTAATGGGACTCGGAATGCGAGGCCTTGCTTGGGCACCCCAGCGGGACATGATCCAAGCCGAGTGTCAGACCTTAATTTACGACCATCCTGGTATTGGACAAAGCTTGCGTAGTGGTCGCCATCTCCATTTGGAAGATCATGCCGATGATCTGGCTTCGCTTCTAAGGACGCTAGACTGGACAGATTGTCATGTCGTGGGGGTCTCGATGGGAGGTATGGTCACTCAGGTCTTGGCTGGCCGACACACCGATCTAGTGAAAAGTGCATGTCTTGTGGCGACGAGCTTCGGTGGATTGAAAATGGGGGCGGCGATTGCGCCAAATACATCACTTCTCGTGGGGTGCTTTGTAGGAAAGCCGCGTGCTCGGGCTCGTGCAACGCTAAGAATGCTCTTTCCCGATGAATTTCTCGACGGCGGTGGCAAGAAACAGCTCAAATCGACCCTTTATCCCGTTCTGGGACCACCTCCGCCGGTGTTAGAAGTTGTGCGACAGACAATTGCAGCGACTCGATTTGATGGACGTCACTATCGATCCCAATTGCAGAATTTACCCGTCACCGTCGTTAAACCATCGCTAGATGCACTCATTCCACCGAGTGAATCAGATCGACTGGCTCGCTCGATTCCCAATTCAAGACTTGTGGACTTTCCTGCATCCGGACATGGTATTGGCTGGCAAAATCCTCGAGGGTTAAGTGAACTTATTCTGAACCACGTAGACTTCGCGGAGTCGCGCAGTCAAGGGTTTATGCGATTTGCATCTTGATGTACCGGTGGAGGATGGCTTCCAAGGTTTCAAAGTCATCGTGGGGCAAAGGAACGAACTCAAGATTCATGATGCTGGTCTCGCTGATCTTGGACCACCTCACATGACCGCTGAAGGACATGGAGGTCTTTTCTGCTCTTCGTAGGAAGCGTGGGAACGAGAACACGACCGAGACGTGAACAGTGCGATTGTTAATCGGTAGCTTTGACTGGCTGCTCAAGCTAATTCCTTGAACGCTCACGTTGCGAGTCTCTCCATCGAAGGTCTTGTCGCCGATTTTGATTTTTGCTGGAAAAGTCATCGGGACTCTCAGCGCGGTTCGCTCGTTTGCGCCGGCATTGGATGGACCAGAGAGGCTATTGGTCACCGTTGCGCACAACTGAAACCATTCATCGAGTTCCGGGCCATCGAGGCCTTCGCGGTTCATGATGCGGTCCAGGTCAAAAAATGATTCGAGTGTTTCGGGGGACAACTTCTTACCCATGCTAGAAGCCTAACATAAAGCCGGATCAGATTGCACGATTTCGGACTTCACTCAGAATTGCCAAACAGCGATGGCGGCTAAAATTGCGCCCGCTACTGCGATGCCGAATAGTCCGAGCCCTACCCAGAAGATTCCGTTGAGTGTTCGTTGTTGGGCCGGGGGAAAATGACGGTGGAGTGGCCGTGGATTTACCCACCATCGTTCGAGTGGAAGACCACGGGCTTTGACGCCGCCTAAAAGTCGAATGTGATAGTAGAGCGCAAGCGCCAGACCTAAGAGCGTGCCACTGACTGTAAGGTGGAGTCCAAGATCCAAGAGCACGGCGCTGGTGATGCTTTCGAGCGTCCATTGGAGCACGATTAGCCCAAAAACGATCATCAGCCCGATGAGGATCTCAGTCATCGGGTGATTCTAGCTAAATCTTTAAGCCAGCACACACGTCTTTTGTGTAGGCCTGGGCTGGGGTATTTCCTTACATCTCTCACAGTGTATGTAAGTAAGGGAAATCAAAGTTCTTGGAAATGGGGTCACAAGAGATGATGTATACAAAACTTCCGAAGCTGGCCTTTTTACTCGGTCTTGTCGCCATGCTCGCTGCTTGTGAGTCTCGCACTTCCGGCTCTCTTGGCTATGTCGAGCCCGATACCCCTGATGCCCAGCCGTGTGGTGAGGGCTGCCCCGAGGGCCAAACATGTGTGCCCAATCTTGATGAGGATGGGGTCGCTCAGTTTATCTGTCTTGAGAACGCTGTCGCTTATTGTGCGCCGTGCAGTACCGATGATGACTGCCTCGATGACCGTCTCCTTAATATCGTGCCTACTTGTGTGGCGAGTCCGGATGGCAGCGGCTCATTTTGTGCGACGCCATGTGTTGCGGATGACGAGTGTCCTCTCGGCGGACACTGTGAACTTTTCGGCGATGGAACAAGCGCATGTCTACCGGATTCCGGCAGCTGTGAGTGCTCAAGCTGGGCAACCGAGCGTGGGGCAATCACTGAGTGTTCAATTTCAAACGCTGAAGGTAGCTGCTCTGGTGAACGAAGTTGTGGTCCAGATGGCTTGAGCGAATGCTCTGCGCAGATTCCAACCGAAGAACTCTGTGATGGTTTCGACAACAATTGTGATGGTGCGATCGATGATACTTTTCCCGAGTTTGGCTTAGAATGCGACGGCTCCGATGATGATTTCTGTTTAGGTGGGACCTACTTTTGCATCGAAGGCGCTCTGGTCTGTAACGACGACGACGTTTCTATTCTTGAGGCGTGCAACGCAGAGGATGATGACTGCGATGGCCTGGTTGATGAAGAGTTGACCACACGTCTTATCGCCGATGCACAAGGCGTCTGTCGCGGCAGCGAGGAAACCTGCGAAGGCGCCAATGGTTGGGTTGCTCCCGATTTTACGCTCATCGAAGGTTATGAAACCGATGAGGCAACCTGCGACGGTCTTGATAATGATTGCGATGGCTCAGTTGATGAAGCCTTCACCCGCGATGAGGGGTACATCTGGGCGACATTAGACGGCGTCGAAGATCTCTTTGTGGGCGATGAATGCGGTGCTGGTATCTGTGAAGGTGGTGAGGTGCAGTGCAACGCAGACGGGGATGGACTTGAATGTTCGACTTCAGAACGCGCAGTTCCAGAAGTTTGCGATGGTCTAGACAACGACTGCGATGGAATCGTCGACAACGGTATTGAGGCACCTCTCGCCATCGAGCAACGCGGAATCTGCGCTGGACTTACTCAGGTCTGTGACGAAACCGGTGCATGGGTTGAGCCCGATTATGCATCTCTACCAAGCTACGAAGAAATCGAATTAACCTGCGATGGTCTTGATAATGACTGTGATGGTGAAATCGACGAAGGTCTAAGCGCGCCAGATGCGGACCTTACCTTAGGTGTCTGTCTTGGAGCGACGAAGGTCTGCAACGGCGACGAAGGTTGGGTTGAGCCTGATTACGGCTCATATTCGGACGATTATCAAATCGAAGAGATGTGGTGCGATAATCTAGACAACGATTGCGATGGAGAAACCGACGAACTCTTCCTTGATGGCGGCCTTATCAGCTACACCGACCTCAGTGGAGCAACGGGACTTTGGAAAGGCGATGCGTGCGGCGTTGGCGCGTGCGGCGGCGGTTTAGTTTTATGTAATGACGCCCGAACCGGCTTGACCTGCTCGACAGTTGGGGATGTCTCAGCTGAGACCTGTAATGGGGCAGACGACGACTGTAACGGCGTCATTGATAACGGATTTAATCTCTCTACCGATGAGGCCAACTGCGGGGCCTGCGGTGTGACCTGCACCAATGCCCACGGTAACACGCAATGTGCAGATGGCATTTGCATCCCAAGCTGCGACCCTCTCTGGGGAGATTGCGCCAACCCGAATGATGGTTGTGAGACCCAGTTAACGGGTGTGAATAATTGTGGGGCCTGCGGTTTTGTCTGTGACTTACCAAATGCAGTCGAGCTCTGCACCGAGAATGGCGTGTGCGGCATTGCAGCCTGCGATCCAGGCTGGTCAGATTGCGATGGCATTGCAAGCAATGGCTGTGAGTCTTACCTCGATGGTGATGTCAACAACTGCGGTGGTTGTGGCAAAACATGTGTGAATGAGCATGGCGAAGCCGCCTGTATCTCAGGCCTTTGCGTTGCGAACTGTGACCCAGGCTGGGCGTCGTGTGACGGTAGCAACAGCAATGGCTGCGAGACACCGCTCAATACGCTCACCGACTGTAATGGGTGCGGCGTCGCATGTGGTGCGCCGAATGCAGACGCGACCTGTGCCGATTATGCTTGTGCCATTACCCAATGCGATGTCGGCTTTGAAGATTGCAATGGGAACCTGAGTGACGGATGCGAGGTGAACTATCTCGCCGATGTTAATAACTGCAATGGGTGCGGCGTTGTGTGTGACCCAGCGAATGCGACAGGAGTCTGCAATAACGGTACATGCGATATTGCGAGTTGTGACAACCGACGTTGCGACTTAGATGGTGGTGTCGACAATGGCTGTGAAGTGAACCTCAACTCGAATCCAAGTTGTGGGGGAGGCTCGACTGTGACCCTGCAAAGTATATCAGGTGACGTTGCAGGCCCAGCTCGAACAGTCTCAGGTTATCGCGGGGAGCAGTGGTTTAAGATTAGAGCGACCGAAGACAGTGATTGGATTTCAGATTTCGGTGTAACCGTAACACTCTTTGTTCCCGATGGCACAGACTACGACCTAGAGGTGTTTAAGGGAGGATGTTCGTCCGACCAACGCTCCAGCTCAAATGGCATGGGGGAGACGGAGTCTACGCGGCACACATGGGGCGATAATTGGTTTGGTGCAGATGACAGCGATGACTTTTACATCTTTGTCAAAGTGAAGACCGCCAATGTTTGCGACACTTGGTCGCTTACCGTTCAAGGCAACACCGATTAAGCATTCATTGGTCCTCTTAGGGAATACCATAAATTTACTCAGAGGTAGCCAGGTCTTTTCTGTACGTCGCTGCAAGGAATTAACCTACAGCACTGTACAGGCAATACCCCCTCTGCTACCTTCTCTTACACCGTAGCCGGTTCTGTATTCAGTCACGCACTTTGTTCTCTGAGAGGTAGGCAATGCCCAATTCTACCAGTTCTATATCGAGCCCGTTTTTCCGCCTGTGCTTTATCGCCATCTCGGGCCTTCTGCTTCTAGCCTGTGAGTCACCAACCAGCTCGGTGTTCACGGCGGTTGAGGAAGAGATCCCAGAAGCGCAGCCATGTGGTGGCGAGTGTCCAGAGAATTATACCTGCGCACCGGTTATCAACGATGAGGGCGAACCCGAGTTTGCGTGCTTACCTCTGACGCTTCGCTATTGCGCACCATGTGTAGAGGATACCGACTGCCAAGACCCAGGCTTTCCAAACCACCCTGCGGTGTGCGTCTTTGGCGGCGACGCCGAAGGTTCATTTTGCTCTACTGGTTGTGAGGACAACACACAATGTCCGGTAGGGTCTTATTGTGCGCCTAATGATGATGGTGGAAGCTATTGTCAGCCTGAGAGCGGGGCTTGTGAGTGTAGTGAATGGGCGATTGAAAACGGTGCAACGACGACATGTCTGATCGCCAATGGCGAGGGGACTTGTCAGGGCAGTCGGACCTGTACAGATGAAGGCCTAAGTGAATGCGATGCTCCCATTCCTGCAGCTGAAGTGTGCAATGGACTCGATGACAACTGTAACGGTGATGTCGACGAAACTTATCCAGAGCTGGGGCAGAGCTGTGACGGAGACGATGGCGACCTCTGTGCCGATGGTTTGATGCTTTGCGAGGATGGCACACTCATCTGTGGTGATGATGCGGCCTCGACTGAGGAAATATGCAATGGACTCGATGATGATTGCGATGGTCTCGCAGACGAAGAGCTTACCCTTCCTCCAGCAACCTTGGTCGACGGCGTCTGTCTCGATTTAGTACAGAGCTGTATGGGTGCTGAGGGATGGGCCGACCCAGACTTTTCAGCAATCGAGACCTACGAAGAAACTGAAGCAACCTGCGATGACCTCGACAACGACTGCGACGGTGAGATTGATGAACGCTATGGTTCCGAAGGGCCGGTTCGGTACCTCCCTCGAGATGGCGGTGAAGGTCTCTATAAAGGTCAAGATTGTGGATTTGGCGTCTGTGCGGGTGGCTCAGTTGTCTGTGGTGATGATGGTGAAAGCCTTGTGTGTTCATCCGATGAACTCATTGAGGGTGAGGCCTGTGATGGCTTGGACAACGACTGCGACGGCCAAGTCGACGAAGACCTAACCATTCCTGAAGCCCAACTCAATACCGGTGTCTGTGCTGGTAGCGAACAAATCTGTGATGGAGAAGGCGGTTTCGTCGAACCGGATTATTTCGAAATAGACACCTACGAGTTCGAAGAATCGCTCTGCGACGGCTTGGATAACGACTGCGATGGTGATGTCGATGAGGCATATCTTGCTGGAGGTATCGGCTACACCGCGCCTGACCAGACCGTACAATACCTGGGTGAGACTTGTGGCCTCGGTGCCTGCGAAGGTGGCACCGTGGTCTGTTCTGAGACCGGACTTGGATTGGAGTGCTCAAGTAATACCAACGCGGGCGCCGAGATTTGCGACGGGATCGACAATGACTGCGACGGCTTGATTGATGAAGCTGAAGACATGGAAGCACCGCTTATCGATATGGCAACCGGTGTTTGTTCTGCAGTACAGAAGGTCTGCGCTGGTGCTGACGGTTGGATCGAACCGCTTATGTCCGACGTCGCTGGTTACGAAGCAGAAGAACTGACGTGTGATGGCTTGGACAACGACTGCGATGGCCTTGTCGATGAGGGACTCGATGCACCGCTTGCTCAGAATCAGCAAGGTGTTTGTGGTGGCGCTCGATCGGTTTGTGCGGGGGCCGATGGTTGGGTTGAACCGGACTACACAACCGTTACTCAATTTGAGGCAGTAGAGACGCTGTGTGATGGTCTTGATAATGACTGCGATGGTCTCGCAGATGAAGATCTCGGCGCGCCGTTGGCCGCGAAACAAGAAGGCGTTTGTGCGGGGCTTACCAAAGTCTGTGATGGTCAGGGTGGTTGGGCCGAGCCAAACTACGCGAGCGTTACGGGTTATCAGCAAGAAGAAACGTGGTGCGATGGCTTGGACAACGACTGCGATGGCATGGAAGACGAACTTTATGGTCCGAACGGTGTCTTTTCTTACACCGACCGGGACGGTACCGCGGGGCTAACCCTCGGCGAGAGCTGTGGCGTTGGACAGTGCGGCGGGGGGCTCGTGATTTGTGGTGGCTTGAGAGCACTCACCTGCTCGACTGAAGGCAATGCGGGGGCCGAACTCTGCGATGGTCTCGATAACGATTGCGATGGTTCGGTTGATGATGATCTGACCGCCCCGGCGGCAGCACTGACCTCAGGTGTGTGTGCGGGACAGGTTCAAGTGTGTGCAGGTGTAAACGGCTGGAACGAGCCGGATTATACGGCAATTGCAGGATATGCCTTGGACGATTCAGTATGCGATGGTCTCGACAACGATTGCGACGGCTCCACCGATGAAGAAGTTATTCTTCCTGCAGCGGCGAAGACCGAAGGCGTCTGTTCTGGATTGACGCAGGTCTGTGACGGCGTCAATGGACTGCGAGAGCCTGATTACTTAACAGTCGCACATTACTCCACGAGCGATTCTATCTGTGATGGCCTCGATAACGACTGTGATGGTCTCACCGATGAAGAGCTGGGAGATGCGCCGATTGCAGATAATCAAGCCGGAATCTGCGCAGGCGCGACGAAGGTCTGCGATGGTCTATCAGGCTGGGTTAACCCAGACTATACCGCGCTCGCTGGCTACAATGCGGCTGACGATATCTGCGATGGAATCGATAGTAACTGTAATGGTGTTCCAGACGAAGATGTGAGCTTACCAGTCGCTGATAAAACGGCGGGTGTTTGCCAAGGTCTGACGAAAGTGTGTGCCGGTGCAGCTGGCCTTGTTGAGCCGAACTACGGAGACCTCGTCGACTACGCGGGGACTGACTCGGTTTGTGATGGTCTAGACAACGATTGCGATGGTCTTATCGATGAAGATTTGGGCGAAAGCCCGGTAGCCGAAAATCAGCTAGGGGTCTGCGCTGGTTCCGCGAAGGTCTGCGGTGGAGCGGCGGGTTGGGTGAATCCGGACTATAGTCTGATTGCGAATTATGCCTCCGATGACTCAGTCTGCGATGGCCTCGACAACGACTGTGATGGTCAAGTAGATGAAGAAGTTGCTCTGCCCGCAGCGGAGCTAACTGCTGGGGTTTGCCAAGGTCAGGTTCAAGTCTGTGACGGTGCAAATGGTCTGATCGAACCAACGTATACCGATATCGAAAATTACCAGGCGGACGAGACCCTGTGCGACGGTATCGACAACGACTGTGATGGGACCAGCGACGACCCGTACCGCGCCGGTGGTAACCGACCCTATGTAGATCCAGTAACTGGTCAGAATCTCTATCTTGGCGATAGCTGCGGTACTGGCTCATGCAATGGTGGCACAGTCCAGTGTAGCGGTTTGGGTGTGAGCTTGGAGTGTTCCTCAAGTGGTAATGCGGGCATTGAAGTTTGTGATGGCATCGACAACGACTGTGATGGCCTCGTGGATGAGGATTTGGTTGGCGCGTTGACCTCGCGTCAGGTCGGTATCTGCGTGGGTGCACGGTTGGTCTGCGCGGGCGAAGCCGGCTGGGTAGAACCAAATTTAAACGACATTCCCGGCTATGAGCTTGAAGAAGCGACCTGTGATGGACAAGACAACGATTGCGATGGTCAGATCGACGAGGGGCTGAGTTTTACCGCACCACTGGCTGATAATCAGAATGGCGTTTGCAGTGGGGCGAAAAAGCAGTGCATGGGCTCATCTGGTTGGCAGAATCCAAATTATGCGTCGCACTCAGTTGATTATCAGTCCACTGAAACTTGGTGTGATGGTCTCGATAACGACTGCGACGGTTCGTTTGATGAGAACCACACAGCAGGTGGCGGTGTAACGTACACCGATCTCAATGGAACAACCGGTCTCACTCTCGGACAGAGCTGTGGGGTCGGAGCATGTGGTGGGGGAAGCGTCGTATGTGGCTCGGTGAATACGCTGGCCTGTACAACGGTTGGAAACGCGACCAGCGAGACCTGTGACGCGCAGGATAATGACTGTGATGGTTTGACCGATGAAGACTTCGATTTGAGCTCAGATGAACTCAACTGTGGAAGCTGCGGAACGATCTGTGCTGAGCCGGCGGGTACGGTGAGCGCATGCGTCGCAGGTACCTGCGCTGTGACCGATTGTATCGATGATACCTATGAAGACTGCGATGGTGTCCTCTCCAACGGTTGTGAGACAGACCTGCTTAATGATGACAACAATTGCGGCGCTTGCGGAAACATCTGTGATCTCGCGAACTCCAACTCATCGTGTAATGGCGCAGGAGACTGCGGCGTCGATAGCTGTGACCCTGGTTACTGCGATGCCAACACCAATCCAGCCGACGGCTGTGAAGTCCCGCTTGCCGCGAGCAATGCCTGTGAAGCTGCAATTGATGTTGGCTCGATACGAGGCGACTATGGTGACACCATTGAGCTGAGCGGCGGGTACGGGAGCGTTTGGTATCGAGTTTATATCGATGAGGGCTATGACTTACCTTACGGACTGAGCGTAACGATCTCGTTGGCCCCAGGTTCTGGCACCGATTATGATTTGCTTGTTCGTCAGGGCAGCTGCTCCGATGGAGCGGCAGGAAGCTTTAATGCAGGTACAACCATCGATTCGGTGCGGGAGTCGTGGAGCGATAACTGGGGAAGCAATGATGGTCGCTATGTGTACTTCATGGTCGACTATTACAGCGGCAATACCTGTTCTCCTTGGGCTATTCTGATTCAAGGCGACACCTAAGTAGGGGAGCTGAGAGAAGCTGAGCCCACTCCCTAGACAACCTGGATTATCTCCGCTACCCGCGCCTCTGACCCCTTTGTGAAGGAGCGCGCGGTGAGCGACAAACCAGAGCAGCACATTTTCCAGCGTTATCG
>JAYYQC010000011.1:0-15231 GCA_036128675.1 Myxococcota bacterium
GGAATTCAATGATGATATCATCAATTGTTCGGGACCGTTGAGCACCTCTCAATTTGGGAATGATGCAAAATGAACACGTATTGGAGCATCCTTCGGAGATCTTTAGATAGGATGCGTAGCGAGGTTGGGTCGCAACACGCGGGGAGTTAGAGCGAATCGTGAAATCGGGATCTGGGATGTAGATCTCTTTACCATCGACAATTTCCGAATGACGATAAGGCTTGAGCGCATTCTTGCCTCGAAGACGTGGCAAATCATCAATGATTGGTAAAATTCTAGGGGTCGCATTCGGCTCAACAGTCTTCGACTCGCCCAACAGAATCGGAAGAGAGTCAAAGTTGCCGGTACCGATGAAGTGATCGACGTCAGGCATCTCTTTGGCGAGCTCAGGGGCATAACGCTGACTCAAGCAGCCAGCGACAACCAGTTTTTTACACTGTCCTGATTTTTTGAGTTCTTCCATCTCGAGAATTGTGTCGATGGATTCTTCTTTGGCTTCGTCGATAAAGCCGCAGGTATTGACGATTACCAAATCCGCACCTTCAGCCGACTCAACGTGAGCATAGCCATCGCCGAAAAGGTGGCCAAGCATTACCTCACTGTCGACCCGATTTTTGGGACAGCCAAGTGAGACCATGTGGACGGTTTGTTTTTTGTTTTCCATCAACGTACTCTCAAAGACTCACTCGCGGCCGAGGAAAGATTAGAAAGGTCGGCTCGAGGAGGAAGATGGTGCGAGCGGAGGGAATCGAACCCCCACGGATTGCTCCACTGGAACCTAAACCCAGCGCGTCTACCAATTCCGCCACGCTCGCACGCGTGGGCGCTCTAAATGACTCTTATCCCTCAATTTGTCAATGCATTTCGGAGGTGAGAACAATCGATGGCTTGACTTCCGATCCAACCAAGACCAGGTATGGAACTAATGCTGAGATTGCTTACCTTCTGTACTGTGGTCCTACTCGCGACCACGGATTGTTATTGTGGTGCGGACGCTGGGCCTCAACCGGCACCCACGCCAGCAAAGGAAACGCGCTGATGAGTCAACAACCAGCCTGGCTACAGGGGCCACCGACCGGGCAAGGAACCAAGATTTTGTGTATCGTTGCCATCGCGGCGTCCGTTCTCTCGACGATAACGGAGCGCTCTCTGGGCATCGGTGCTTCTGACCTAAGCTTTGACGGCAATGCTGTACTCGACGGCCAGCTTTGGCGGGTTTTTACCTATCCGTTTATCATGCCGAGCCCCTTTAACCTCCTCTTAAGTCTCTTTATCTTTTGGCTTTTTGGTCGAAGCTTCGAGTCGCAGTGGGGGACCCCGTACTTCCTTCGCTTCGTTGGGTTTGCAGCGGTCGGAGCCGCATTACTTGCAGTACCAATCAATCTCCTCCTCAACCCGGTGTTGGAGAGTATTCTACTCTTCAAAGACCAAACCCTCGCCAGCGGGCCCAACCCTGTCATCGACGCCTTTCTCGTTCACCTCGCTATCGTCGCCCCACGTTCGAATATCCTGCTCGGCTTCGTCTTTCCCGTACAGACGCGGCAAGTGGTCTATTTTGTACTGGGCATCGAGTTACTCTTCGGCCTCATGACCGGCATGGCAACCATCAGCGTGACACTGGGGGGAATCGCCATGGGCTACTTACTCACGACTGGCAAATGGCGACCGTCGGCGTGGAATCTGCCGAAGCGCTCGAATGCGAAGCGACGTCCATCGCATTTACGGGTTGTCAAAGACGACGAGCCGACACTGCATTGAGTGAAGAGATCAAGAGTCGATCGAGCGACCGAACGCGAATCCCAGCTCCCTTCGGAGAGCAGTGTGCTCCCAGGAGACGTGGAACTCCTCAAGCGCGTCGAGCTCGGGGGCTAGACCAAGGGCGTCTCGGCGCTCTTCCGACTCCCATCCATCAAGGTCACTGAGTCGCATAAAAGCTGTCACTGTTGACTCCAGGTCACCGCCGCTAACCACCAATGCGAACCTAAGTGCGCGAGAGCGAAGTGCCCGAAGAGCTTCTTGGTACCCCAGCTGTGAGTGGCGGTTTATGAAGCTCTCGACCGACTCCTCAAGCCCGCTCAAAATCATCTGTGGGATCGCCCGCTTGTATTCTGCGCTACGACGCAGGGCTTCCTCAGAGAGTGTCATCAACGGCTGCTCTCCGGCAACGGCATGCACCAAGCCTTGGAGTGCGGTCTCAAGTGCGTTGCCGTCGAGACCCAAACACCACTGCACACCAGATGCACTCAATGCTGCGCTGTAGAGGGTCGCGACGAAAAGTTCGCCGTCCTCTGCATCGGTCGCAAGGGTGGAGCCCAGCATGACTCTCGTCGTATCGCCGGGTTGCACGACACAACGATAACCACCACCTCGCCAGCGATAAACTTCAATGGAAGCCAGTCCAAACCACTCAAGTGCAGCGGCAACTGTTTGCACGCGTGGATCCGTTGGCTCAAGGAGATCTCGCTCAGCGTCGATGCCAAAACTGCGCTCAAGGTCGCTATTTTCTTCAGCAATGACTTCGTTCACTCCCGTCATCAACTCCCAATACCAATCAAGATGGGGCGATGAGACCTCAACCAATGCCTCTTCCTCTGGACTCAAACCACGTGAAAAACTCGGTCGAGAAACGCCACATTGCCCCACATACCTACCGGCCTCGGCATCCGAAGGTAAGAGACCCGCGATGTGCCGATAGTGAATATAGGCAAGTTCTATATTCCCACTGTTACCTGCTAGACGTGCCACAGTTCGCGAATCATCAAGATTCGTAGGCATACGTCTGGTTAATTCTCGGTAGGCCCATGCGGCACGGCTATATCCATCAGGGGTTGCAACCAAACTCTCACCGGTACGTCGTAGTTCTTCCTCGACACTCGATTGAAGCCGGTCCACAGCTTCATCTACCAGGGGACCGTCCTCGAGATACCAGGTCTCGAGAAAGCTCAATAGCTCAGAGATTGCGACGTCTTCGGTACTTTGATTGACCAACGTCCAATCATACGCCCGCATCTGCTCTCTCTCCCCAAGCTCCTCGGCGAGATTTCGCGCATCATCGACATGGAGCGGGAAAAGTTCCGGCGTCTTGAGCACTTCTCGGTATAATCGAGAAGCTTCGGACTTATCGCCCCGTGATTTCTCAAATTGTGCCCATCTCAAAAGTTCGGTGGGCTCCAATGTATCGTCACCGTAACGACGCGCGATATTCAACCACCCATCAAAGTCACGTTGTCGATCAGCCGCGCCCAACGAACGCTTCCAATCTTCGAGCGCGAATGTCTCATCTTGTGCACATTGGATGATGAATAAATCCGCCCGCGCGTCATCTCCAACATCGATCCGTAGGAGTGTCTCCAGACGATCAGCTACCAGACTCCGCTCGGAAGAATCTGCCGATTCAAACACCCTCTGTAGAACAGTGGCGGCTAACTCGAACTCGCCCTCAGATTCAGCAGACATAATGCGTTCCTCACGCACCGACTCAAGTTCATCGCCTTGAAGTTGTGACTCAAGAAACTCGAGCGAAGCTTGAAGAGCCCTAAAGTCTTCGAGCTCAGCGGCTAAATCACGTAAACGATGTGCGGCTTCTAACCGTTCAACGTCGGAGACGCTTTGGTCATCAACGCGTGCCACGAGCGCTCCAACAACAGCGTTTCGATCGCCTGAGGCTTCAGCAAGCTCAAGACGCATCCGCTCCTTGGCTTCGACGACCTCGTTGCCCCCAATCGTCTCCCAAAGCTCGACTGCATCCTGACTTCGTTCAAGTTTTTCATATGCCTGAGCCCACTGCCGTACATCTTCCTCGCGTAAAATCGTTCGATCGCTGATTGACTCAAACTGAGAAACGACTTCCTGAGAAGCACCCCGAGATGCCGCATCCCGGCCGAGCGCAAGATAATCAGCATCGATACCGTACCCACGCCGACTCCGCTCTTGGCGAAGTTCCAGGACCCGACCTGATAATTCCTCGTCGTCACCAATCAGGGCAATCAACGCCTGAATCGCTTCGATTTCGTCAAGTTCTTCGATTGCGCTCTCAAGAGCTTGTACCGCACCGAACTGGTCGCCTCGCTCGGCCAATGTGCTCGCCAATCTTTCGAACTCACCCCAGACCAACGACTCGGGGGCCAGTGCCAACAAACGCGATCCATAAGACGTCCAGAGCTCATCATTCAAATCTAGCGTGAGGGCCCAGCGTAAAACTGAGGTCTCAGCGTGGATTCCCAATCCAGCAGCTTCATCGAGTAAGTCTTCAACTTGTGGAGCCCATGTCTTTTCGAGCCATTGTTCGAGACGTTTACCGCGGGGACCAGCACACCAATCGATAATGCGAGCCGTAGATGCCGCCGCACCATACCAGCTCTCAAAATCAACATCCCAACTCTCTGGGCTATCGGTATCTGCAAGCAGTGAATCCAAGATCGCAAGACCCCGCGATTGCTCGGGCTCATCCAGTTCGGAGAACACCTGCTGACCAGTGCACAAGATGTCGCTGTAGGAGCCAGACTCCAGGGCCGCATTCCACTTGCGCCGCATAGCAACTCTACCGTTTGGCGTAAGTTCGACATGCAGTTCTTCACACTCCGCAAGAGCGGCAGGGTCTGTAATGAGCCCCATCAAGCGCTCAAGTGCATATTCTCTTAGTTTAGGCGGTTGCGACGCGTCGCGAATAAGGGCTCGTACCCTTGGGGATTCCGGATTTTTTTCCAGAAGGGTTTCGATGAGACGAGCACCATCGCGTCGTGAGAGTACTACAGCATTCTCCAAGGCGCGCTCGTACCAAAACGATGCTTCAAGGTCGAAGCCTAGGCGTTTGAGGGCGTCACCACAGGACAGACATTCGGCTTCGGTTACAAACACGGGATTAAGCTCATCGAATTCCCGAAGAAATTCATCGAACCTAAACGCATCTTCGACGCCAGTCAGGACGGTGATTGCGCGCAAAAAGATGGTCCGATTTTCGGGATTACGCCGGGCAAGTTCCATAACGAGAGCAGAGATGTCCTCGCGTCTTCCAAGACGCTCCGCCAGAGCTAAGGCATCATCGACATCATCGTAGTCCAGCGATTCGAACGCTTCGTCGAGACGCTTATTGGCAATTCGATGCAGCATCTCATTATTGGATGTGACTTCCGCCCAATAAAGATCATCGAGATTTGAGCTAGATGAGTCACTGTGGTGTTTAAGAAACCATGCTACCTCGCGAGAGAGTCGTTCGGTAAACAAGAAGTGCTGCGAATCCATGAGAGCTTCATAAAGAACGACAATTTCCTCGACATTACCCTTCAGCATCAAGCGGTTCGCACGGTGCCCAAGCTGTGCCTCGAGTCGCCGCATAAGTGGCTCGTCCTTTACAACCTGCATACGCTCCAAACAAAGCAACGCTGCACCCAGCTCATCGTCACGTTGCTGATAAGTATTCAAGAGCAAACGCATCCAGCGCGGCTCTGAGATCTCGGCGTATTCGGTTAAGAGGTCGAATTGCTTGGTCAGTCCAACTTCCATTGACCATGCAGCCGATTCGAAAAGCAGATCATCAATCTCCGAGGACTCGAAGAGATCTGGTCGCTGAAAGAGCAGTGGTGTTTGAATTTGAAGTGGGTGTGAGCGCTCAAGCCAAGGCAAGCGCAATACCTGATACTCAGGTTGGTCTGCTAAACGGGCCGCTTGTGACTCAACGAGATTTTTCCATAGGTCTGGCGCGGTTGCCGAAATTGAACCACGCGCGACCAGGATCGCCCTCAGAGCTTCATCGGCTTCAAGGTCGTTCATCCAAGCAATGCAGAGAGACAACCGCCCCGAAAGCCAGCTTGGGGTGAGATACGTCATCCAAGCATCGAATGCTTCGAGCGTCATAATGCGAGACTTGAGCAGATAATCGCCTACACGCTCGATATCGCGCTCCTCTTGAAGCTCAAGCGCAGACTCAAATGCCATCTTCGCAAGTCGGATCCCAACCGAACTTGATTCATCAAGCTGTGGCAAGATCACCCGAGAGATTTCAACTGTCCTCGCAAAGTAACCCAATTCGTACGAGAGTTCGGCGACCTTCATTTGTTGGTCGAGCCGCGGTGATAATTCGACTCCTTGTATGTAGAGTCCGAGCGCTTTGGCTTGATCTTTAAACGTCGCTTCATAGAGATAAGCGAGGTCGAAGAGAATATCAGCCCTCAGCTGAGGTTCCTGCTGTAGTCGGGTTTCAATCTCGCCTAGAGTGTCGATGTAGGCGTCGGTCTCAAAAAGGGTACGCAAGAGCGGCGCTATATCTCTGTATGACTGGGGTCTTTCATACACAAAGTCTTTAAGCGCCTGCCGGCGTTCGGCTTCGCTGAATACGGTCTCAGACGAGAGCAAGCCAAGCCAGCGCGCGTCGGTCAGCATATCTGTTGCTCGACAAAGTTCTACGATCTCAGGAAGCGTCTCATGCTCGGTCAACAAGGCCCAATCGAACCAATGGTTCAAAAGCGGTACGTCGTCTGGAGCCGACCAAACCCAGGTCAGTTCGCGGTATCGGCGCACTCGAAGGGTTTCATCTAAGCTTGCTAATTCATTGAGGTTGGTTTCGAGCGGCTCATGGTGAATTGCATGCGCTAGTTCAAGTCCTTTACGCCCCTCGTCGATCCAGCCCAAATCCCAAAGTGCAATCCTGGCTGCCGTTCGGAGCCAATCGGCCTTCGCTGAGCCGGACTCCCAGTCAGCAAAGAGCTTGGCTGCTTCATACGCCGATTCGCTTCGTCCTAACGCCGCCGATTTATCCCAAACGAGAGTAGCCCAAGTACGGTCACGGTCCTGTGGTTCAACCCGCAGTAATACTTCTAATCCGGATTCATCATCACCGGTTTCGAAGAGTGACTCCGCAATCAGACCACGTGCCGTCGTTGCATCCGAGAGGCCTGATTCGAGTTGTTCTTCCATGAAGAGTTGTAACTCTGACCAAGCGCCCGTCTTGCGTAAGGCTTGAGTGTACCATTCTGAATAATCCAAGCGGCCAGGCTGTGCCTCGCAAAGCGCTTTCGAGAATTGCAGAGCGGCAGCATCGTCTGACTCGGAGACAGCTAACTGGTGACCCTTCTCGTGGGCCATCAGCCACATCGGTTCTCCGTAGGTACTCTTCGAGATAACCCCATCAACGGCTTCGTGAATTCGATCATTGGAGTTAATGAGTACCGCTAAATCGAGGAGAGCTTGCCATTCGGATAGAGTCTGGGGTGCGAGAGAGTCCAGTTCTGTTTCAATTTCGTGAGTTTCAGGGAGTTGATCACGTCGCCCGGCCCGAAGTAAATGCGTCCATCCCAATGCCCGAAACATGGATGGATCGTCGGCCGACCAACGGTCAACCCAGCGCAAATAGGCTGCCCCGATACTCGCTTCAAAAGCGGGTGTCTGAGCACTGCGTTCTAGACTCTCCCAAGCTTCTCGGTGGGGAGGATGAATCTCTAAGAGGGGCTCAAGCCATCGTAGTGCCGCCTCCAGTTCACCATGCTGAGAGAGCAGATCAGCGATGCCAACAATCGTTCGTGCATCGACAACCTCTCCCCAATGACTCATTGTCGTAAGTGCATCGTACTCTGACTGAGTCAGGAGCAATTCGACGAGACGACGCTTCTCATGGGTCGTTGGATTCGAAAGACGACCTAGTGCTTCGCGAATCTCTTGAGGGTCATCGACATAATCAAGTAAGAGACGCAGGGAGCGGTCACGTGCATCTCTTTCAGGAGCCGAATCGATAAGCTCGCGCGCGATCTCTAACCCTAGGCTTTCTCTACCCTTCGCAAACGCTGTACTCAGGGTACGCTCTAAGAGTGCGAGCGGCTCTGGAGCCATCTCGGCCAAGGCCTTTGCACCGTCGAGGTCATCGAGTCGATTTAAACTCAGGTCGACTGCGTGTTCGAGCCATGCTTGAATAAGGCGTGTATCACTGGTGAGATCTGACGCCCGCTCCAACTCATTGACTGCTTCGAGATAGTCTTGCTTCGCAATGTAGTACTGCACAATTTTATCGACATAAGACGCGCGGTTTCGAGTATAACCCAGTACTTTACGCGCCAGATGAATGTCGTCGCATTGATGGAGAGCCAGCTCTAAAGCTCGTAGATAGAGTTCCTCCTGCGCCTTTTCCTCGGTGGTGTTCTTTCCCCACTCAAGTAGCCACTCAAATGCCGCCCGCTTATTGCCTTGCTCGAGCGCTTTATCAGTGAGAGCTTCAAAAAATGACCCCGCCTCGAACGTATGTACCAAAGCAAATTGGATATGCTCATCTAACTGCTGTTCCAGCGCGAATTTAAAGAGCTTTGCACAGCGCTGGCTTACTGTCGAGCGGTCCTGGGCACGGTCGATGGCTGTCTCATAAGGATGCACGGCACGCGAATCTTCGGAAGCAGCCAATGCATCGGCGAGTGCGACCAAGAGTTCACCGTCATCACCTGCATCATCTGCGATCATCAACGCCGAATCGTAATCATCGAGGTCGCGCAGCGAGAGAAACATTCGTTGCTTGCGATAAGTATCCTGAAGTTCAGTTTCACCTGTATGGCGTTCAGCACGTCCAAGCCAATGAATGGCGCTGTCGATATCTCCGTCTTGAATGTATTTCGACACCAGGTATTCAAGGACCCTAGGCTCAAAGCGACACTCTTCAACGACGCGTCCAGCAAGCTCGAAATCCTGAAGACCATCGATGGCCAATTCAACCACATGAAAAGCCTGCTCAGAGTTCAGCTCTGAGGCCATTGGTAGTGTCGTCAGCCAACACTCTACGGTCGCAGCGATGTTGCCAGCCTTCTCTGCATACTCGGCCAAATCCACCCAATCGTGGAGTTCAAGTCCAAGTAAATCCTGTCGATCCCGCAGCCAACGCACGCCATCTACTTCAAGGCTTAGACTACGGCGCCGACTCTCGAGCAGTTTGAACATCTGAGCGTCTGAACAAATATCGGTAGCGCGACTAAGCCAGTACAACGCACCCTCAGATTCCTCAGGCCACATCGCATCAAAGATCGATACAGCAAGACGGAACGAATCAGGTCGAAACTGTGTAAGGCGCTGGCGCATCCAAACCGGTGCATCGTGTTGAACTACGAGGGCTTCGAGAGCTTCTGATACCCCCTGAACACCCAGTGCTTCAGAGTGACGTGAGAGGATATGGAGCCCTAAGTAGACGGCGACGCTCTCGCGCCCCGACTCGTGCATCCAAGCTCGGAATCTTGCTATCTTTGACTCGACCTCCCAGGAGAGCTCGACGACCCGTGTCGAAATCTCGTCGAAATTGGCACCGTCACTGGAGACTAGATAGAACAGAATCGGCCCCAGAGCCTCAGCGCTCGCCGATGCCTCGCCAAGCCCCTCAAGAACGAGCTCGATGGTGCGAGCTACTTCAGGAAAGCGCTGATGCCGGCTGAGTTGCGCTGCAAAGGGCTCCAGCCGTGACAACGGCGACCCGAGGCCTTCGAAGCTTCGGCGCGCATCGGTTACGCTATCAAGCGGCCCGGTCGCAAGTTCGAATAGTCGTGACCAAACCTCGCGCTTTTTAACCGGTTCGATGACCGCCAACGTAAGCTCATCGAGTAAGTCTCGCGCGGAACTCAAGTCTTCGAGCTGGGTCGCGCGCGTGTAGAGTTCTTCCAAAATTGGAACGGGGTTTTCAACCAAATCCACCGCTGGGCGTAACGCGCTAAAAGAACGACGAATATCACCCTGTTCATCACCTAGCTCAACCGTCTTGCGAATCAATTGATATCGGTCATCACCTTCTCGCGCTTCAGTCCAACGCTCGTAAAGCTCAAAGAGACCTTCGACATCCCGCTCATCACGCCGAAGCGACTCCAAGACTTGGAATCCTTGATCGAGATACGGAAAATCTGAGACCGCTCGCTCGGCGAGTTCTTCGGTAGCGCTTACCGGCTGATCACTCTCACTTAAAAGGGTAATGAGTTCTTTGAAGCGGCCATCATCAATGCGCCAGTTCTTATCCAATGAGTTTTGTAACTCATCACGCAGAGTATCAAAAAGGGCAAAGTTGCGTAGTTGGGAACGGTAGTCCACCCGCAAAGAATCGGGAACAAGCTCTTTGATTGAGCGTAAGAGCGCTTCGCCGTCAGCTTTGAGCGATGCGTAGCGTCCTGCGACGCTAACAGCTTCAATCGCCCACCGATAAGCGTGTTCTTGATGAAGCACGTGGTCCATATAACCCACAGCTTTTTCATAAGCATCGCCCGCTCGATTTTGCGAGAGAAGTGTCGCCTTGAGTGCGTCCCAAATCGCATTGTCTGGAATTTCGTCGAGATTAAGTGAACGTTCTAGTAGACTCAGAGCATCATCACTCCGGTCTAATTTGTGGAGCAGGAGTTCGGAACGCTCAATCACCAAAGCGTCGCGCTCTGCGCCAGTCGACCAGGCTTGTCTGGCTTTGAGAAACGATTCGACGATTGGCCAATCTCCAAGGTCACGGTGCTCTTGGATCAGATCAACAGCAGCAAGCTCACGAGAGGGAAATTCAAGTGAATAATCAGCACGCAATCGTTCGCTCAGACGTGGTTCGAATACATCCGCGAGAGAGATCGCCTCTACGTAAAGTTTTTCCAAAAGCGATTCAGAGAGACCACGCTCACGGCCGCGGGCAAAGAGCAGGCTCGAAAGATGGTGAAGCGTCTCTTCGAAACCAGCGTCTTGGCGTGCAGATTCGGCTAGATAAAAATGACCTTTCGGTGAGGAAGTATCCGCTTGCAAGAGGCGCTCTGCGCTAAGTTTCGCCTGTTCTCGAGGGCGTGTCGCGATATGCAGGGCCAGCAGCTCCTCAAGTGCCCGAATTCGCTTCGTCCCGGTTTCATGGAGGATCTGATACTCTAACGAGCGCTCGTGCCTCGCATGTTCACCCAGCTCACGAGCAAGAGGTTCGAGTTGTCTGGCGGCCTCAAGAGATAAGTCACTCTCCTCAGACATGAGAAGTAAAAATACTTCAACGGCGCGTTCAACTTGACCACACGCCCGGTATGCGCGGGCGGCACGTAGCCTATCTTGGCGTCGAGACGTTGGGCTGGCGGCGTCCGACCCACTCAATTCCTCGTAGACCAAGGCTAAGTCTTCATAGCGCCCCAGAGACTCGAGTAATCCGGTGAGCCGAGAAATTTCGTCTTGCGTTGCGGCTTTCGCACGCGCGAGTGCGTAAAGAGCCTCCGCTTCGGCTTCAGGCCGGTTGTCGAGCTGTGCGTAGTGGCCAGCACCTCGAAAAATCTTAAATGCGGCTTCAGAGTCATGCTCAAGATGCCGTAACGCTTCGTTGAGGACTTCCCAGGCGCGGGTTGGTCCAAACGTTCCGTGCAGCACTGATGCGAGCCGGAGTGTAAGACGCTCATTCCCAGGATTTGCACTGACTCCGAGCGTGAGCACTTCTAAGATGCGTTCACCTTCGCTGAGTTCTTCCCAGAGACCGGCAACTTTAAGCCACTCATCGATATCGTCGCCGCGCTCAATCGCACGAGCTTCGTAAGCAATCGCCAGCTTTTCGGTCTCGCTATTGAGTTCTGCAAGCCTAACCAGTTCTTCGACCACCGAAGGTCGTGGCTCATTTGTCGCGGCAATGACCCACCAATTCCAAGCCGCTTCGTCGTTGAGGCTCTCGGCAATCGTGGAGGCCCAATGACTGGCAAACGTCGCGTTGAATTCCAGATCTTTTAAGTTCTGGTACGCTGCAATCATCACCTCATTCGCAAGCGTCATGTCTGACTCAAGCACCAGCGGATAGGTCGCACGATGTTCGCTATGCTGGCTAAGTAACACTGAGCAGAGGTCCGCAGCCCGCTCTAAACGCTTAAGTGTATGGACCTCGAGTTCAGCCGCGCGAAAGAGCCAATTGGCTCTCGTCGTACCTTGTTCGCGATCTGCAACATCTGTAGCTAAATGAACCGCACGGGTTTCGAGTTCGCGTTCCAGTAAGGCATCCCAGAGACGTTCAGATAAGTTAAGGTCGTCCGGGTCAGTCGCATGAAGGTGCTCTAAACGCAGTAATACATCCGAGCTAGACAGCTCAGCATGCTTAAGAAGCCAATGATTGGCCTCTAGAATTGCTGCCTTGGGTACCTCAAAATCCTCAACGCGGCTATCGGCAAGGCCGAGCACCAATGACTCTGCTTGAGTATATTCATCCCGTTTACGAAGGAGTTGAACCAATGGCCAAACCACCCGAGGATTCAATGGTTGGGTCTGCCAAGCCTCACGTAAGTAATCAATCGCCTGGCCTTCATCGCCTAATGATACTTCCCAAAGTCCGGCAATCTTCAAAAGAAGTTCGACATGTTCCTCTGGTTCAACATCGTCAGCTACGGTGTTGGAGAGTCGGCTCAAGTGACGCAGAGCTGAAGATGTATCGCTTCGCTCCAGCGCAAGGTCGGCGAGAGCCGTCAGCACCCGTCGATCGTCTGGACGAAGGTGTAATGCCTGTCGGTACGCCCGGGCGGCTTCCTCATCACCATCATCTAACTTTAGGTATTCTTGCCCCAAGAAAAGGAGAAACTCGAATTTCGCTGCTTCATCGGTTTCGTGGACCAGGTAGGATTGACCATACTCAACAGCCGCACGGGGTTCGTCGAGTCTGGCAGAGAGTCGAGCCAGACTTTCATAGGCAAGAACTGAGTCGGGGTTTTGACTTAACACCCGCTCGTAATGTTCACGGGCATGGACTGGATCGACTTCAGTCGCAACTTGAGCAATCGCTAAGCGTAATCCGTAGAGCTCTGCAGCCCCCATACGTCGGTGGATACGAGTCTGAGTCGGAAGTTCCGCAAGCTCAAAGAGAAGACGTTCCGCCATCTCTGGATGCTTCTGTGCAAGAGAGGCATGTACCAGCAGCATGCGTGCGGCAAGCAAGCGCTCATCCTTAATCAACCAGCGTTCTGCGCTATCGAGCAGCTTCGCCTGAAGTTCAGTGTCGGTGATCGCACACTGAAACGCACGCTCGGCCACCCACCGAGAAGTCTCGCCATCAAAGAGACGATCTGCATAAAACTGCTTTACCTCATCGCCCCCTTTCGAAAGAAGTTCCAGCTCGACATCGCGGTGGCGAAGCGTCTGATCCAGCGTATAAAGGGCATCGGGATGTGTTGGAGGAAACCGGTCTTCATCGCGCTGAAAATCGAGCCCCGAAGAAAACGAGACGGTCCATTCTTCTCCAGTCAACGAATAAGAGGAGAGTCTGCAGTCATGCCACTGAGGGACTTTCCAACCATATACCGGAGCAGCCTGACGCAATACGGTCGCGAGCGGGCTTCCGTGATAGACCTGAGGCCCCATCGGCTCAAATAACTGGCCTAAGGCGAGGCGATCTGAAACCAAAAGCGCTAGATCGATGGGTGAAATACTGGCCTGACCAAAGAGGGCCACCCTGCTTACGACAATATCGATCTCGGAATCGAAACCAGCGACAAGATCTAGTCTCAAGCCAAAGGGAGCGCGGGTATCGGAATCTGACCATACCCCCATCACACCGAGGCCGTGACCATCCGCGATGACCCGCACCCGGTTAATGGCACGATGGGAGTTGAGTCGGGACAAAATGAGCTGTCGCAGAGCATCGTAACGAACACGTAGTTCCAACGACCGTAGCCGGGTGCTGCTCCCCCGCAGAATAACGCTTAGGTCATGGTCTTCAAGATCTTGAACCAAGGGTTCGAGTTCACAGTCGAGTACAAACGGGCCCAATTCAAGGCCTGATACCGCAATCGTCTGCGTTGTACCGTGCTGCCGGAGCTCTAAGCTGAGTGGGCTTTCCGCCTCGATGTCGCGTTCTTGTTCTTGCATCATGTTACCTAGGCGAACTTAGACCGCCAGTCATAACACGTTATACCTTCTGATCGCGTCTCTCAATTTTTGGGCAGATTTTAGAGGCCGCTGTCTTACGGCTTGAGGCTCGTCGATTCTATGACGACCCTGTTACGTCCGCCTTCTTTGGCTTCATAGAGAGCGCCATCGGCGAGGTCGATTAACTTCGAGATAGTTGGATGCTCTTCCCTCGTTGGGTAAAACGTCGAAATCCCCATGCTGATCGTAATACTGATGGGCCCTTGGTCGGTTTGAACAGGTGTCTGCTCAATGATCTCACGACAACGGTCCGCCACGATACAAGCACCCTCAGCATCCGTTTCTGGAAGGAGCATACCGAACTCTTCGCCGCCGTAACGTCCTGGTAAGTCATTGGTCCTCAGGGTGTCCTTAAGAACCTTTGCTGCAACCACCAATGCGTTATCACCTGCGATATGACCATAGTTGTCGTTCACAGATTTAAACTTATCTAAATCACACATGACGTAACTTAACGGCTCGCCGTAACGCTTAGCTCGTTCGTATTCGCGTGAGAATGACTCCATAAAGAACCGACGGTTCGCGAGTTTTGTGAGCGCATCGGTTCGATTCATCTCTTCGAGACGCGCATTCTTTTCGCGCATCTCATCTTGAAGCTTTTTCAACTTCTTATGAATCGCAACGCGGGCGATGAGTTCCTGATCATGAAACGGCTTTGTCAGATAATCCTGAGCCCCAGATGTCAGACTCTTTACCTTTGTCTCAACGTCGTCTTGCCCAGTGAGCATGATGACCGGAATCTCGGCAAAGTCGGGCTTTGAAGTCTTTAAAGTCAGAAACTTAAAGCCATCAAATTTAGGCATCACGACATCACATAGGATAAGGTCAACCTTGTCCTTATTTGTGACAAGGTGCTTAAACCCCTCCATTCCATCCGAAGCCATCAGGTATTCCGAGAACATATTTTCAGCCTCGAAAACCTCACGTACCTTTTTCCGAATGGTTTCGGAATCATCAATTATGAGTACGCAATCGCCCATCTAATCCCCTGACGTCTTAAACAAGACGAGCATAACCCGTGCCTACATTGTGTAGGGTCATGAGTGCCTTTGGTTGTACCATAGGACCGAGTTCATTCGAAGAGTGGTTCACAAAATTTCACCCATCATAAAATGTTGACTTCCTATTCGTTTCCTCATAAACCCCGCACACGCGATGCGGGGTGGAGCAGCCTGGTAGCTCGTCGGGCTCATAACCCGAAGGTCGTTGGTTCAAATCCAGCCCCCGCTACCAAAAACATTGAAAAACGCGGCCTTAGTGCCGCGTTTTTTTATATCTTAAACTTCAAGAGCTCCGTGTTTAATTCCTCGGCTTGCGCCTGTAAGAGAACAATCGCTTGATCAAATTCACGCACTGAATTGTCCTGGTCAGCGCACACATCAA
>JAYYQC010000012.1:0-4223 GCA_036128675.1 Myxococcota bacterium
TCTCTTTGAAACGCTCCGCAACCCAACGATCGACCTCTTCACCGACTGCGATGGACTCTTCATTGGCAATCGCAACATCTCCGGCGCGTCGGTGAATCGTTACCGAGAAAGGTGTCTTGAAGCGCGGCTCATCGAAGCCCGGAAATGCTTTACGAGCGGCCAGTGGCTCGAACTGAGTAAAGGCGTACCAATTTCCATCGTACTGAACCCGATAAAGTCCATCGAGGTCTCCGGCAAAAGGAGCGGTGTACTTGATGACAGCCGTGTAGAGCCCGGGGCTTAGTGTCCCGCACGCCTCGCAGACCTGCAGAAGAGCGGTACCATCGTCGTGCGTCTCCTTCCATGAGACGCTCACCGGTCCGGCATCCGACCCCGAGAGCTCGAGGGTGGCAGATTCCACGATAAGGTCCTGACCATGAAGAACGATGCTTCGCGCTGGAGCTTTCAGATTGAAAGTGATCTGGGCTTGCCCCTGAAAGTTCTCAAGCGTGGGGTCTACGTAGAGGTCGAGATCATAGGATTGCGGTACGACCTGGTCGGAGAGGCGGACAACGTTTTGCGGCGTTTCTATCCCGATGTCTTGCTCGATATCTTGAAGGGAAGTCGCGCAACTTACTGAAAAAAGGAAGGAACCAAGAATAAGGGGGAGTGTCGTAGTATGCTTCATGATGCTGGGTAGCATAAACACTTTAGTCAGTCGAGGAAGGGCTGGTTTCGGCCTCTGGCCAATGCCATGATTTGAGGGCTCGGGAAATGATCATCCTTGCTGTCGTATTCACGCAACAGCCGGCGATGTTGTTCGATGATTGCACAAGTGAGTTGGCCGCAATGCTTACGTGGTCCGAAGAATAACCCCCCGAACGGAGGAAGAGCATGTCTACTCGTGGAGTCGAAACTAGATTTGTGAATGTGGTGCGAGATGCACTTGAGAACGATGGCGTTGTAAATGAAGAGGCAATGAAGGGCCTCGTTGATTATGCAAAACGCGGTTATTTCACGAATGGTGAGAAGCGTGCATTGATGCAGCCTGGCGGGTATCTTTCGGCTAAATTCAGTGAGGCCGAGCTTGCGCGTCTCAAGCTATCTCCTGAGGCATTTGAGATTCTAAAGACCCTTGGTGAAGAGAGCGGCATGGATGTGCTTCCTCGCCTCGCGTCACTGATCCCGACCGGCGACACCAACATCCCGACGCCAGACGCACCAGAGGCGACCGCACTCCGCGAAGCTTACGCTGCTGCCATTGCCCGAGGTAAAGACCTGGGCGATTTCACCGACTGGTCAGTGAAGACCGGGGGCTCGGATGTAAAGTTCCACACCGAGGCAATCGGTAAGAAGTGGCCGGCACTCGTACTCGACACCATTAAGTTTACCGACCCGGCACCAAAGGCCATCGTTTCAGAGCGCCAAGAGGCATGGAAAGGTATCAGTAACCTCGGTGAGTTCCAGGCGTTTATCGATGCAGTCGTTAAAGAAGAGGATGCTTTCCTTAAGGCCGAGGGCGTAGATGCCAGCAATATCAACGAGACCTTTGGTATTCGCAACGAGCGACGCCAGGCATTGGTGCGCGAGATGCTCGATGGCCTCCGTGACACCGGACTCAGCGTAGAGGACCGAACCAACGCGAAGGGTCTGATTACGGGTATGTCTATCAAGCTCGTGGCCAATCAGGACTACGATATGAAAGTGGGAAGCCATACCAACTACTGGCCCTACTGGAACAACTACGCAGAGCCACTCGAGAAGATGCTGGCGCAAGAGGTCGAAGGCAGCGACGCGTATAAGCAGATTAAGAACCGACTCGAAGATATCTATCGCAGAAAGTCATCTACCGGCCGCTCGATCAACGAGCGTGATTTCGAGAAGAGCTCTGGCTACACTGTTGTATACAGCCCGGATTTCTCAACTGCGCCTGGACATCAGGTTTCGATGAAGGCGGACAGCACCGCTTTCGATCCCAAGTACGAGCTTTTGAGTATTAGCAAAGAAGAGCTTCCAGAAGGCTTCGAGGACTACGCCGGACTTCATGTTATTCGAGATACCGATGAAGCAGGTACACTTTACTTTGCGAATATGGGCGAAGGCAGCTCAGACCTCGTAAAGAAGGCGAGTGAGCTGATGGGGCAGAAGGTTCCTGCGGAGCTTCTCGAAAAAATTACGGCCCAAGACTTAGATAAGCGAGATCTCGAAAGTCTCACCCTGCGAAAGCGTGAGTTCAGCGAATTGAAGCGCGACGACTTCTCGATGGACTGGGATAGCAATGGCCAAATCAACATCGCGGCAATCAGCATTGGCTGGTGGGGACACTGTCATAATGAGGCTCCATTGAATGCGATGGATATCGATCCTCAGAAAGCTGTGACCCTTTATCGCTCGAACGGCAAAATCGCCGACGACAAAGCGATGACCACTTACACGGCTGAAGATGCATGGGATATCACCGGTGCGTTTACAGCCGACCACGAGTCTGGCTATGCGAGCGCTCGAACGGGTCGCAATACCCGGGTTGATGACACAAGCTTTGTTGGAATCCGTAATGACGGAAAGAACACGCTTGAACTCGAACTCGGCGGTAAGACAATTCGAATCGATGGCGAGCTGACCAACCTTAAAGATGCCGAGGGCAAGTCAGTGGATTACAAGAAGATCTTCCGTGAGAACCGCGAAACCGAAGACGGGACCTTTGAGGCTAATCCGGCCTATGTTTCGACTTCGTCTCGCGAAGCTGACCTGATTAAAGTGGATGTAGCTGAGCACGCGATGAATCTAACCGTGACCTATTACGGCTTTGATTCGAGCGGCTATCCGTCGCAGAAGAAAGCGTATGTTTCATTGGACCCAGCGAAGGATGAGTTCATCTCATTGGGCGGTGAAATTACGAACCGAGACCGCACAACTGGAAAGGGCGGTACCTTTGTCGAGCATTTCTACAATGCGAAGACTCAGGAATATAAGAGCGTTACCAAAGAGTTTAAAGCCGACGATGATTTCGCGGGAACTGAAAAGGATACGACGGAACCAGTTGCGGTGAGTGGACTTAAGCATGAGACCGAGACGCTCTTCGATTCCCCGAAGGAAATCTACGAGTATTTCATGGGACGTGTTGGTCTTCCGAAGACCTACGACACTACATCAGCGAAGGCGGTTTGGAATTACCCTGTTAAGTCTGAGCGGCTTGATTTGGTATCAGAAAAAACCGTCGATGAAGACGGCGAGAGCTTCACGTATCGAACCCTTCGATTGACGTATGATACAATGGGCGGGCCTTCTGGTGACAGCCGTTTCATTCTGAAATTCGATGCCTCGGGCAAGATTGTTGATTCGTGTGCCATCGACCCGATGCCAGACTTTGCGTATCGCAATGACCACTGGGTTAGTGCGCCGGTCACGACCGATGTTTACGGTGCGCCTGCGTACAATATTCAGGGCCTCAATGAAGGTTATCTCGTCCGCGAAGGTGGTACGAGCTTCGACGACGTCGAAACATCGATGTGGAAAAGAATGGCGACCGTTCTCTACGCGTCACTCTCCAATGAGACCCCAGAAGGTCATGCTTACATCTTCGAAACCTCAGAGGGTAAGGTGATTAGCTTTGAAAATAAGGCTGATTTCGATGCAGCAGTTGAGGCGGACCGCAAAGTGCGCGAAGCTGACACGAACGCAGCAAACCCGAGCTAAGCAGTCTGAGCCCGGGTTGGATAACCACTGACCCGGAGCTCATCCATGTCTAACGACGCCCTCTTTACGCTTGTCGAGCAACAGCTCGAGTCCTTCGGCGATACCTACTTTGAGCGGCCTCCCATCAATCGTTTCGAGCAATTTCTCGCCGGTGGGCACGATGCCTTCCCCGTCCTCTTTGATGTTTTGACGAGTGATGCGGCCGATGAAGGTTCGCGCACCGAGGCGCTCTTGGGGGTCGGGCGCATTTTTGACGAGTTCGGTGCCACGCCAGGTGCCCTTGACGCAGTGGTTAAGCATGCGAAAGCCATCGCGGCTAAAGGTCTCGGACCAGAGCGGGAAGCGGTGTTTTTCGCTCTCGGGCGGGCCCGTGATGAAAGTTTGATGTCCGGGATGCGGGCGCTTTTAGCGAGTGAAGATACCAATGCTCACTACACCGCGGCGAAAGTTTTAGGGTACGCCGGGGATCACGGTTCAGTTGAGTCTCTGCACGCGTCGCTTGGGCGGTCCAGCGGTGTGGCGGCACACGTAATAGTGTGGGCACTCGG
>JAYYQC010000013.1:0-16370 GCA_036128675.1 Myxococcota bacterium
GGGTCAGGCGAGGGTACGGCTTTGCCTCAAGATAGCCTCCGAACCCTCTTTGAGGATTCAGAACATCTCACTGAAAAACAACTCGATGCGCTTGAGCACCTGCTCAAATCTTTCAGCGCTTGAGCACCGACCGAGGCCGGCTGAGCCTTGACTACTCCTGTGTTTCAGAGTTTGAGCACTCCTCTCGGGGAGCCGCAGTGCTTCGCGCTGACGGATGGAGTATTGCATGAAATTGGTGATGGTCACTCAGGACTTTCCGCCGGTACCGGGGGGCATCCAGACCTACGCGGCGGAGCTGGCGCTTCGTTTTCATGCATCGCTTGAGGACTTTGTTGTTGTTGCACCTGGCGTGGAAGGGGCAGCAGCTTGGGATAGCAAGGTACCTTATCGTGTCGTTCGCGTCGGTACTTCTTCAGACCATGTTCCCGTTACAGCGGTCGCAGCTCTCGCAAAACTAGGTCGTGAGGGTTTCGATTCCGTCTTTCATACGCAGTGGCAGACGGTAATCGCGACCAAGACTGCCGCAAAGCTTGGTGGCCCAAGTACACTCTTTTTAGCCGCCCATGGTCGTGAATTACTCCTCGAGCCGCTTAAGAGATTTAAGCCAGCTCAGGCCGCTTTTGACCAGCTTCGACGGTGGTCCATCGCCCAAGCGAAGGGACTTTTTCCGGTGAGCCGGTTTACCGCTGGGCTACTTCGTGAGCTCGGTGCGGAGACATCTAAAATTGTACGTGTCTCAAATGGAACTGACCCCGAACGTTTTAGACCGATGGATGTGAGAGCACTTAAGCTTGAACACGGTCTCTCGGGGCGACGGATCTTGCTCAGTGTTGGCCGACTCGCGCCGCGTAAGGGGTTTGACACAGTCATTCAGGCACTCGGTGAGATTGTGTCTACTCACCCGGATACCCTTTATGTCATGGTAGGTGATGGTCCAGACCGCGACCGTCTTCGTGCACTGGTCGAACACCACGGGCTTCAAGACTACGTCTACATGACTGGCAGAGTCGAATGGGAAGACCTACCACGTTGGCATAACGTTGCGGATGTATTTGTGACGCCCTCACGTAGCGCGCCCCCCAGCGTCGAAGGCTTTGGGATCGTGTTTTTAGAGGCGAATGCATGCGGGAAACCCGTGATAGGTGCCCGAACTGGCGGTATTCCAGACGCGGTGCTTGATGGAGAAACCGGGCTCCTTGTCGATGCGGATGCCCCAAGTGATCTAGCGGAAGCCGTAAAATCGTTATTCTCAAATCAAGAACTGGCCGACCGTCTGGGCAGGCAGGGCCGACAGCGGGTTGAGGAAACCGGTACATGGGACCACGTACACGATGTCTTGCTAAGCTCGATGCGTGAGCGTTGCCCATGACAAATGACCTCATCGAACTCTACGTCCATGGCCGCGGCCGTGGGCACGGTACTCGGTCTAGAGTGCTGTCTGATTTGTTAAGGGCGGAGGGCTTTCGGGTAAAAGTCTTCGCTGGACCAGGGGCGATGACAGCATTTGAGGGTGTCGAGGACCTCAGGTCGGTCGATTCGCTCCCGCCAACGATGAAGCTTAAGGCAGTGTCGCTTTTGAGAGACCGTCTGGCCCAGGCCGGGGACGAAGTGAAGCGAGAGCGACCCTTTTGTATCGTGAGCGACGGTGACCTTCCCGGAATTCTCCATGCCCGTCGCAACGGTATTCCCTCGATTGCCGTGGGACACGGATTGGTCTTCAGTCACGCGAAGGCACCCGAGGGTATTTCACGACTGCTGTGGCATCGAGAGGGCTTGAAATCACGTCTTTCTTCGGTGGGGTCCGATTATCAACTGGCGGTGAACTTTATCGAGCTTGAGACCGCGCACCCTAAGACTCAGGTGGTACGTCCACGCTTTGCTAGGCCCCTGCAGCGGAGAGACGCTCAAGGGTCTCGGCGCATTGTCTGCTACTTTAGAGATGAGAATGGCGAAGCCATCTTAAGAGCCTTGGTCCACATGGGGATGAATCCAGTTGTCTTCTCGAAAACCAAGGTCACACTACCGGGCGTCGAGAGCCGTGAACCAGGTCGCACCGAATTTCGTCAGGCACTTGAAGAAGCATACGCGGTCATTTCATCTGCGGGGAGTCAGCTGATCTCAGAATGCTTACTCAGTAATATTCCTCAGTATGTCTTTTATAAGAATCAAGATGCAGAGCAGCGACTAAACGCGGAAATGCTCAAAGCTTCGGGGTGCGGGCAAGGAGCATCTTTTGAGAAATTTCAGCCGGCTGACCTGGAAAGATTTTTGATCTCTTTACCCGACGAGCGTCAAGCTCCAAGAACCTGGGGTGAAGACGTGGGTACGGCTTTACTCAAGTTGGTGCGACGTCTGGCTTAGTTTCTAAGGATTCGTAAGGTCAGCCAGTTTTTCACATAGCGCCAGTCATCTGCTTGAATAGTTTTTGTCAGCGTACCGATGACGGCAAATCCAGTCAGAACGACCCCGGCGCAGATAGCCAATTCCGCTCCGGCGTGAAACGTGATGTTTTCTTTTAGGAACCAAGCGCCTGTAGCAGGTAGCGCCAACACCGCTAGGATACGAGAGACCTCGAGCGTAGGGTAGATCAGTCTAAAGGGGACGTCGGTCGCTTCGCTAATCTTGGCGCAGTAGAAGAGAATCATCGGGATAAACGAAACAAGAGTACCTAGGGCGGCCCCGTAATAGCCGAGCCACAAAGTCAGAGGTACGCTAAGAGCGATATTGGCGAGGAAAGAGAGGCCAGCAGCATGCAAGACAAATTGCGGCTTTCCGGCAGCTGTTATCACGTTTCCAAATGCTGCAATTCGAAGCAGCGTCCAGATACTGTAGAGCCTAAATACAATGGCCGACGCGGCGTATTGAGGTCCGAAGAGTAGGGTGATGCTCTCCTCGGCAGCCACAATAAAAACCATACAGATCGGCATGACGATGAGTCCTACCTTGACACTAGATAGCTTCCAGATTTCGATGCCTTCTCGAAATCGTCCTTCCGCAAAAAGTGCTCGAAACCTTGGTGTGTAGGCTGCACCAACACTAAACGGAATGGTTGCGACAAAAGGAATTTGCCAAGCACCGACTTCGTACTCGGCAACAACCGCCGCAGCAAAAAGACCAACGACTAAGAATCGGTCTAGTCGCTTGTTGAGTATGCCAATCGCTTCAGTAAGGCCCAGTGGTACTGCAAACTTGAAGAGCTCTCGGTTCGATGTAGTCCATGGCATAACCGGCGCGCCTCGATAGAGGTCATGACGAAACCAAAAGACAGAGAGTCCAAAGACTATTCCGAAAACAGAGAGCGACCCGGCTACCCACCAGAGGTCCATGCCAAGGGCAATGGGAATGACGGGGAAGAGTGTACGGCCAAGGCTTCGTATGATCCCGACTGCGGCAGCGGACTTGGCGCGTCCTTCGACCACCAGAAGGTTAGGTAAAAGTCGAGCGGGTACATCGAAGATTGCGCTTATACCGAGCGCGAGTAAGTACTGAAATGCGACCCGTTCTCCCGATTCTCCGTGGGTACTCGTATCGAAGCCGCCAAAGAGGCCATCGAGGAGTGCAGGCTGGGTAAAGTCTAAAAGCCCGATGGACATCATGATGAAGGCTGCAATCCCTCCCATGCCCATTCCAACGTGGATGAAGCGGGTTACGATAGCCCTTCGGGTCGTGTCGTCCTCGGTTGGGAGGAAATACATGAGTGCCCCTGGAAACCCGGCTGAAGCCAAGAGAGCGAGTGTCTCGTAGGTAAGGAATAGTGCGGCCAAGCTTCCAAGGTCGGCTTTTCCGAGGAGGCGTGCGATGAGCAGTAAAACGAGGGCCTCGGAGAGCGAAGCCAAAATTCGCCCGATAACCAGGATACCCGCCTGGTCGGAATCTGACTTGCGAGGACTAGAAATGGGGCACCTCGGCTGTGGTCGAGTTTATCAACACGTTGCTTCGATTCCTGAGTATCAGCGTGAGGCTCATTTTGCCTCAGCCATCATCTCTTCAAAAAGAGACGCGAGGTGAGCGGCATGGGCGGCCCAGGTATGGCTTTTGAGGACGATATCCCGGCCAAGCGCTGCCGAGGACTTTGCGTCTTCGGGGTTGTTCATCATCCATTCGATGTTCTCTGCGAGCTCCGCGACATCTCCAGCCTTGCCCATCCGTAGGTGCGTGCCGTGTTCAAAGAGGTCTTGGATATTTTGAGAGCGTACGGTGATTGTAGGCTTACCCAGGGCTAGATATTCGAAGACCTTGAGTGGATCGAGCGCGAAGCCGCGTTTCTTCGACAGGTTATGAAGGTCTGGGTTGAAAGGGGCGACACAGAGGTCACTTGCCGCGAGAGCAGGTGCCACTTCCTCGTAGGCAATGCGTCCCGTGATGGTCACGGAATCGAGGAGCCCGAGGCTTTTGGCCCGTTCCTCGATATGGTTTCGCTGGCGACCGTCGCCAACCAAGAGCAGATGCGGTCGTCGACCGGGCTTGCGCTCAAGAGCCTCCACCAACGTCTCTAGACCATGCCACTTTTGAAACGAACCACTGTAACCGATGACATAAGCATCGGGATCGATGCCCCATCTTTGACGGGCTTCGGCCTTATTGTGGTTCGGATGAAAGAGGTCGGCATTGGCGCCCCAGCTGACCTTTACCGCTTTGTCGCGGGCCCAACTGGGGACGAGCTCGGTGTTGGTCGCGATGATGCGCTTGGCTTTGAGCAGCGAAAGTGGACTGAACCATTCATCTAAGACCATGCAGAGCATCGGGATATTGAGGGCCTGGCTGAGCATGGCACCGAGGCCATAGGAGGAGCCTCGCTCATAAATGACATCTGGCTTAAAAGCGCGCGCGGCGGCGAGGGCTTTGGGGAAATACCCCAACGATACTAGATGTTTGAAGGGGCTCGGTGGGTAGAGAATCTTGGCGATGCCGGTGATATTCTCGCCGTGTGAGCCATCGGCGGCCAGAAGATGGGTCGGCCCATGGTTGCTCAGGTTCCGAAAGAGCTCCCCAACGTGCGTTGAGCCACCGTGCGTGTCGGGAATTTTAATATTGGTCGCCACCACAAGGATGCGCATGGTCTCACTGACCTCCGTTCGTTTGAGGCGTGCCTAGCATATGGGAAAAGGCGGCGCTAGGTCCTTCAACGACTCAAAGAACTGAATGATTACCGATGGTTTTGAGCATTAGGTGCGCGCCCGCGCCAAAGATTCACCTCAAATGCGAAGAATGATTGCTCGCTGACGTTTTGCTCGATAGTGAGGCGCAGAAGTGAGTTACCAGGGAGGAACGACCACCATGAACCTCAAGCGTCTAATGAATCAATGTATTCGACGGGACCTCTTCTACTTTCCAAAGAGATTGCCTTCGACGGAGACGCTCGGGACGGTCTACGGTGGGCACAGTGTTTTGACCTCGGTCGTGGACAAGGCACCAGTACTTTATTCTTTCGGCGTCGGCGAGGACATCAGCTTCGATTTGGCGATGATGCAGCGTTTCGATGCTCAAGTGTTTGCGTGCGACCCTACACCACGGGCAGTGAACTTTATCGAAGGCCAAGAACTCTCCAGCAGCTTTCAGTTTAAGGCAGTCGCGGTTTCGGATAAGAACGAAACGCTTGAGTTTCACCCACCCGCAAATCCGGCACATGTTTCGCATTCAGCGGTTCAGCAGCATACGGCTCAAGAGCCGCTCAAGGTGCAGGCCGAATCGGTCGCTTCACTCATGCATGGATGGGGGCATCAAGAGATCTCTATTCTTAAAATGGACATCGAGGGTGCGGAGTACGGCGTGCTGCGGGATATGATGCGAACCGGCATCAAGCCCCAACAGATCTTGGTCGAGTACCATCACTTTTTTAAGGATGCATCGGTGAGTCAGACACGCGACTCAGTAGAGCTGCTGCGCGAGAACGGCTACGTCATTTTTGATATTGATGACCGAGGACATAATTATTCGTTTGTTCGTGAGTCCGTTTTAGAAGGACTTCTCTAATGAAAATCGTAGATGTCGCAGAATACTATTCTGAGAATGGCGGCGGGATACGAACCTATATTCAGGCCAAGATGCGGATTGCTGAAAAGCATGGGCACGAAGTTGTCGTCGTTGCGCCAGGACCTGAGGACGGCGAGGAAGAGAAATACGGTGGCCGCATTGTCTGGGTAAAAGGTCCGCCGGTTCCTTTCTATGACGCTTACAGTATCATGTGGAATATGCGCGCTGTGCATCGAGTTCTCGACCGCGAGAAACCCGACATCCTAGAAGGAAGCTCGGTTTGGGCCGGAGGTCAGTTTGCGGCACGATGGAAAGGGGACTGCCCACGCGCGTTAATCTTTCATCAGGACCCGGTTGCGGTTGTCCTCCATACATCGCTCGATAAATTTGTGAGCCGAAACCGAATCGATAGCCTCTCGTCGCCGATCTGGCGGTATATCAAATCGTTGTCCAAACGCTATGATGCCACGATGGTCAGCGGTAAGTGGTTGGCCAATCGGCTTGACGACTTTGGTGTGCATGCACCGATAGCGACACCTTTTGGCATCGATAAGAGTATCTTTTCTCCGGCGAAGCGGTCGGAGGCCAAGCGAGAAGAGTTATTGAAGCTCTGTGGGCTTGGACCAGAGGCTTCTCTTTGTGTCATTGTGAGTCGCTTTCATCCTGAGAAGCGACTTGGTGTGGTACTGGATGCATTCCTCAAATTGCAGGAAACCCGCTCGGCCGGCCTTGTCGTCTTTGGCACTGGATTCATGTCGGAGAAACTCCAGCGCCGATTTCATGAAGCGCAAGGCGTCCATATCGCTGGATTTACCAAGGACCGTGAAGAGCTCGCGCAGGTCTACGCCAGCTCGGATGTGATGCTGCATGGCTCCGCAGCCGAGACCTTTGGCCTCGGTGTCGCTGAGGCAATCTGCTCGGGCTTGCCGATTGTTGCACCTTCGGTTGGTGGTGCGGCCGATTTGGTTGGGAGTGGCTGTGGCCTTCAGTACGAACCGGGCGACGTCGCTGGTTGCGCTCAAGCTGCGGAGGCGGTCTTAGACGAGGGGCGGGACCATTGGCTAACCGGACTAGCTGGACGGGCAGAGACCATCTACACCGTAGACCAGCACTTCGAAGAACTCTTCAAGCGCTACGAGGCGATGCTTTAAGCCACTCATTTTTTGGCCTTTCAAGCTTCTCTGAATAGACTCACAGGGTGGACGTCTAAGAGTTTTTGCTGTTCGAAGGAAGATTCATGCTTGCCGTTATCTGTAGCGTCATGATTGGGACGAATCCCGCTATCACCAACCAAGAGCCCTTTCCGGTTCTTGAACAAGTGCAAGCCGTCGACGAGACACGCGAGGATTATCTCCGCTATCGTCTGAAGGCTCCCGGAACGAAAATCACGGCGGGTCAGGCAGAGGCCCTTATCGACGCCCCGTTAGAAGATGTGATGCAGGTCCTACGACAATACGAGTCTTACAAAGAATTCCTTCCATTCTTTACCTACTCGAAGCTTTTGAAAATGCAGGATGGGGTTGCCGAATTGCGCCTGAAGGCGAAGATCCTAGGTGGTACCGTCGAGATTGATACCTTTGTCGAAGCACATGAAACGCGACTGAGAGATGGTGGGAATGCCATCACTTTAAAGTTCATTCGGGGAAATATTGAGCGCTTTGATGCCCGCTTTAGAGCTTACGCCATCGACGACAAGCGGACCTTTGTAGTGTTTTACTTAATGATCGATCCCGATCTCTGGTTTGCTCGAAATGCGACACTGTCAGAATACAACTGGGTGAATTGTGGTCGGACTGTCAGGGCGCTCCGAGCCCGCGTTTTAGGGAAGCACGAGGACACTCAATAGACTGAAACAACGCGGGCCTATTTCTTTTCGGCTTTTTGGCGTTGATTCATGTGGGTGAGTAGCCCCTTGGTTCCTCGAAGACCATGTTCTTTGTAGATCTTGTAAAACTGGCTCCTATAATTGCGCGCCATACTGACCTCGTCGATCCAAATATCGTAGATCTTCCAGCCTTGACCATCGACCTTATGAAGTAGGTAATCGATATCGACCTCGTTGTCGCCTTTCGCAACGGTGGTAAATACCATCACCTTACCTTTGCGTTCTTCCGGGTCGTCTCGGAAAACCAGCTCATGGTCGCCGCCTGGCTTGATACGCTTAACGTAGGTTGCCTCGATGAGGCTCTTGAATGCCGAGGTGTAGGCTTTTTTGTCGGAATTCTTCAGCTCGTCGAAATACTTATTGAGTGCCAATTTTGCAAAAGCAGGGAAATCCACCATCGCGGCAAGCTCGGTTTGAATAGCGCTGCGCACTGTGGGCGTGTCGGTGGAGCTTGAGAGAATCTTCTTAATTGTCTCATGGTATTGCGCGATGAGCTTCTGTGCATCCTCGGTCGATGCCGATGCGCTCTGAGAAACGACCATCATCATGACAAAGAGCGAGAATGTGCTCAGACGGAAAACTTTATGAAGAGGTGCGATGAAGTGCATAGGGTTTCCTTTCGATAGATGGACGACGAACGAAAGCCGCTCTGCATTCAACGGTCGGAGCGGCCGATGGTTCGAAGGAGTTTCAGTGTTGCTTGAGCCATCGTAAATCGATTTTTTATCGTTTGATAACGGCGCTCGAAGTGGCTGCGTACTGCGCTGGCCGCGGGGTCGAATTTACCGAGCCCTGCTTCATATAGATTGAGCTTGGCAGCCATGATCCCTCGGCTTGCTTTTTCTGCGCGCTTGGCGTTTCTGAGTCGCGCTTTTGCGGAAGTGTAGCTTGCGTGGGCATGTTCGACTTCGAGCTCAAGCGATAAGAGAAGGGCTTTGGTCTGAGCGCTGGCTTTTTGAACCGCGGCGTTTGACTCTTCGACCTTCCGGTTGAGGCTGGCCCAATCGAAATTCCAACTGAGCACCAATCCTGCACCGCCTTCAAGATAGTTAAGTGTATCTGCGGAATTCTCGTCGCGGATCTCATCGTTTACTTGTGCATAGGAATAACGGGCAAATCCACCAATTAAAAGCTGAGGCATAAAGTTCGCTTGTGCGAGGTCTAGCTCTCCGTTTCGAAGATTTTGAAGCGCGAGAACCTGTTTGACTTCCGGTCGTTCATCTTTCGCAATGGTTAAGCATTCTGTGGCGTCAGGGACTCTGAGTTTGATAAGGTCCGCCAACGAGAAACTCAAGGTGGGGGTGTAGTCTTTTGGGAATTGCCCCAGTAACCTCAAGCCTGTCATGGCTTGGGCTTCGAGGCTCTCGGCTTCAAGCGCCTGGTCTCTGAGCTCAAGGTCTACCAGCTTGAGGCGAAGCTTGTCGGTTGGGTCATAGGATTCGTCATCGTTTTCTTCTTCTTCGAGGAGCTTCTCTTTTGCGCGACGGAGCTCTTTTTGTCCGTCCTCAAGGAGGCCTTTGAGCTCTCGTGCATAGAGAAGGCCAAGGACAGCTTGGTCGAGCTGAGAGCGCATGGTCTCGTTGGCGATACTACGCTTTGCGTTTCCAAGAGAGAGTCCAGAGCGGGCCATCGCTTTGAGCGCTTTCACACGGCCGAAGGTGTAGAGAGGTACAGAGAGCGATGCATCGCTTCTTAGATAAGGGCCCCAATTGTTGAAATCGGTCCGGTCATTTAACACGCTGCCCTCGCCCGGGAGCCCGGCCAGGATATTGTTCGCGCTCATCCTTGGATACCACCAACGCTCGGAATGGGTGAGCTTTGCGCGGAAATCATCGAGCTCTGCCTCGGCGATGTCTGCAAGGGGATGAACCTGTTTAACGTGTAGCCACAGCTCTTTGTAAGTCCACTGAGTCTTGACCTCACTGGCCAGTGCGGCCGAGCCCCCGAGAAGGAGTGATACCAGCATCGCTGCGAGCGTCAGTCGGTGGTTCGTCGTTTGAGGACGTCGAAGCTTACGGTTGGTCATAGTCAACTTACACACTGTTCAGGTTCCTTGAATCGGTGGTATCGTAGTGTGGCTTAAGAAACAACGCCACAATATCTCGTGAATCTTTGCACGTTTCGGACGTCGAATCACCATTGGTTGACCACGAAATGCCGTCAAGGTAGAGGCCCCACAATGGACCCAAACACATCCCCAAACGGCCTGATCGATAAGCTCGCGCTCTACCTCTACAGTCTGGTCGCTGGGCGCGACCGTCGCTTGCTTTTAGGAACGCTGCTCCTGGTCATCGTGGCAGGCGTTGGTGCCTCTCAGCTCTATATCTCGCAGGATTTCCGCCGAATGTTACCTCAGGACTCTGAGAGCATTCAGCAGCTTCTCCATATCGATAAACGGATCGGTAACCAGAGTGACCTCTATGTTGTCATCAAGGGCCCTGAGCGGGCTCTGAATATAGCCTATGGTGCTGAGCTTGAAGAGCGCTTGAAGACACTTGAGTCACTCCGGTCGGTCACCTTTCGTCGCGATTTGGATTATCTCGAAGACCGCGCGCTCCTTTATTTAAGTATGAGTGAGCTCCTCGAGATACACGACGATGTCAAAGAGACCATACGTCGTGAAGTGGCCAAGCAGCTCGCACTCGAGACCGAGGAGACCGAGGCGCTTGATCCCGCTGATGATGCGCAAGGCCTGCTTGGCGAGAACGAACTCAATGAACGTCTCAAACGCTATGAGCGACCGGTCGAGTATTCAGAGACGGATGAGGGTAGGGTGATGGTCCTCAGTGCTCGGCCTCGCTTCCAGAATACGGATGCGGAGTCGTCACAAAAGCTCTGCGACGAAGTGAAGGCACTCGCCGACGAGGTCGCGAAGAAATTTCCGTCTATCCAAACCGAGCTCCAGGGCAGTTTTGCGGAGCAATCGAAGCGCCAAAAAGAACTGGATGACTCGGTGGTTCAAGGGAGTCTGCTCGCTCTCCTGATCTTACTTGCGAGTATTGGATTATACTTCCGTTCCCTACGCATCGTGTTTTGGATCCTCATTCCGTTGGCAATCTCCATTGTGGCCGCCCTCGCATTCGCTCAGTCTCTCTACGGTTACCTCAATCTCGTAAGTGCCTTCATCGTCGCGATTCTCTTGGGCATCGGCATCGATTTCGGCATCCATATCGCTTCTCGATATGCGGCCGAGCGACGGGATGGGCACTCTGTGGATGCTGCATTGAAGACCGCGCTTGAGACCACTGGTATCTCCACCTTTGCTGGCGCGCTCTCGACCTCGCTTTGTCTCCTTTTGCTTATCTTTGCCGAGTTTCAAGGTCTGGCCCAATTTGGTGTCGTTGCCGCCCTGGGTGTGTTTCTGGCCTTTCTCGGGGCTGCTTGGGTCCTGCCCCTGCTCTTACGCCGCTTAGGCGAAGGCCCTGGTATAGCGAAAGGGAAGAGAGCGGACACCTCCAGCGAGGGTGCTGCCGCCCCTTGGCCATTTGGTGTGAGCTTGGTGTTATCGATTGCCGGTCTAGGCTTGCTCGGGGCGAGCCTCACCCAGCTTCCGGACCTAGGCTTTGAGTATGACCTTCGAAACTTGGATGGTCGTAACACAAAGACTCAGGCTTCATCCTCAGATGATTCTGAAAAGAAAGTGTCATGGCGAGATGCGCTACCTTCGGGCGCAACGACCGCGGTTATGGTTGCAACAACTGATTCAGCCGAGCAAACCAAGGAGATTCACCGCCAGCTCGCGACGTATCTTAAAAAGCCCTACGAAGCGCCCCCAGTAGATGTCGCTGCATCAGAGCCGTTAAGCGAAGACGAAGATGACCCCTTCGCGGGCGGCGGCCGGGATAGATTGGCGAAGATTCGGGCACTCGCTTCCGAGGTGGATAGTCAGGATGAATATCCGGGTATGTCAGAATGGTACGATGAATCCACTCGAGAGGTGATGCGCGATAGGATTCGTCGCGTCTTTTCGGTATTCTCGTTTGTCCCTGAATATCAGAAAGAAAAGCTCAAGATCATTGCTGCCATCCGTAAAGAGGTAAAGAGAAAAAAGGGTCAGGTGGGCGACGAGACCCGCGAGAAAATAGAAGAGTTCGAGCGCTACCTTCGGGTTCGAAAGCCAATTAAGCCGAGTGAGCTGCCAACCTGGGTGAAGGAGCAGCTCAGCGACGTCGATGGGAATATCGACCGCTTTGTCCTAATCTGGGCGGGTGGTGCGAAGGCGGATCTCGTCAATTCAAGAAATATTCGAGATGCCTTTGGTTCACTGTACACGAGTGAAGGTACCGTGAAGGCCGGGGCGACCTATTTCATTATGCCAGCGGTACTGGATGCACTTCATCGCGATGGACCGCTGCTTTTGTTGATGGCTTTTGGGGTCATGACCTTTACCTGCTTGGTCCTCTTTAAGGCGGTTCGGCCGGCCCTTACTGTTGTGCTGGTCGTGGGGACAGCCATGGTATGGCTGATCGGTTTAATGGTGACTCAGGGTTGGAAGGTGGACCTCTTTAACCTGGTAAGTATTCCGCTGATTATCGGAATGGGCCAGGACCACAGTATTCATATGGTGCATCGATTGCGTGAAGAAGGCGTCGGCGCATTGAGGCGGATTGTTCGAGAAACCGGCGGGGCTATCTTCTTAACGACTTGGACAACTGCAATTGGCTTTATCGGTGCGCTCTTTGCTCCCCAAGAAGGACTAAGGAGCTTAGCGAGGGTCTCGTTATCGGGAATGGTGCTCTGCTTTATCGCGTCGGTCTTCTTTTTTCCGGCGATGGTGGAGGTCGCAAAGCGCTTCCGGCCGGTAAAGCCCAGCGCTTAAGCGCAGCGTAGGGTATCAAAGATTTCGCGGTAGGTAGCCATCGTCTTGTTAGCGGCAACTTCCATGCTGTATTGGTTGGCGAAGTCAGTTGCGGCTTTACCCATCTGGGTACGAAGCTCGTTGTTGCGCAGAAGCTCAGAGATGTATTCGCTGGTCTGTATGGCGTCGCGGGTATCGCAGACGAATCCAGTGACACCTTGGACCACGTTTTCCTGTGCGGCGCCGCGATTTGAGACGACGACTGGGAGCCCTGCTGCTTGCGCTTCGACAACGACGTTTCCGAAGGTCTCCGTTTCACTTGGGAAGACGAAGATATCAGAGGACGCGTAGAGTCGTGCGAGCTCCTCACCTCGAACCATGCCGGTAAAGACAACGCCATCTGCAGGGAACATCGACTTTAATTCGTCGGTAAACGGGCCATCTCCCACTATCACGAGACGCGCGTCTGCATGCTCTTCGCGAACCTTCTCAAAGGTCGCGACGAGCTCGTGGAGATTCTTCTCTTTTGAGACGCGTCCGACGTAGAGAAGCTTTGGCTCGCCATTGAGCCCGTATCGGACATAGGCGTCTTTCGAGCTTCGGGCTGGCTTAAAGAGGTTGAGGTCGATACCTCGAGCGACCTGCTGGACCTTATCCGGTGCAACACCCATCTCCTTCACCATGTTCGAGGTCCATTCTGATGGGACCAGGACTCGGTCCATGGCCTTGTAGAACCAAGCCACCGCGCTATCGACCATCAAGGCCACCGTCGGGTCTCCAGTGAGCTTCAGGGCATACGCCTTGAAGTCAGTGTGATACTGGCCGATGACTGTAAGGTTCATCACCTTCGCGGCCAGCAAACCCGCAAGCCCGACTGGGCCCGGCGTGGAGCACTGGATGATATCGATATTCTCTTTGCTCAAAACTTCGAGCAGTGAAGTGAAGTGAGGGATCGAGATGTTCAGCCCTTGGTACTCATCGAGCTGGAAATCATAGACACTTGGGATTCGGATGATATCACCGTCCTCTTCGATGGTTGTCGAGGAGGTGGTCCCAATCATTTTGATACAGTGTCCTTGCTGACCGCTCTCGCGAATGAGGCGCTGTAGACCAACTGCGACACCGTTTACGTCATCGACGGTATCCGAAAGAATAGCGATTCGAGGGCTGGACGCGGTGGACTCACCGGTGATGCCAGTTCGGTAATTCTTCGCTCTTTTATCGTCGCGCGAGACATGGCGATGCGAGATAATGTACGGCAGCTCCATAATCGTTGAACGGACAAGCTCACCAATTGCGTCGGCAAAGTCGGTAAGCCGACCGCGGCCGAGCTCGGTTCCTAATTTATCGAAGGATGAGCGCCACTCCATAACGAAGGCCGAGAGGAGAGCAATCTTCATTTTATCTTGGTACTCGTCGCTGTGACCAATGGAGGTCAGGGAGCTGAGGTCCATCAGGCCGCCTTGCTTCTCCATGTTGGTCTTGATGCTGTTGAGTAGCTCAAGGAGGGAAATACTCGTATTGGACTCTTCGCCTTCTTCGGGTGGCTCCATGGAGAGCTGACCGGTTGACTCGAGGAAGCCACCGAGGACACCGTAACAGTTATGTGCCAGAACTGAGGCTGAACCGAACTCGCCAGCCGGTTGGGTCTTGCGGGCTCGGAGCGCTTCTTTGAGGCTGGCCGCATTCGGTTGACCCATAAAAGTCGTGTATGACTTTGCGATCGCCAGGGAGCCGTGGTCATCGCTGCCACCGGTAAAAGCATAGTGACCGGTCGTGTTAATCAGTGGCACTTCTGGATATTTATTGGCCCATTCTTCGATTTTTGCAGGCGTGACGTTCTCGACCAACGAGAGGAGCTCGCGCTCTTGCTTGTAAGAGCGGGTTCCGTTGCGGAGCTCGAGGCTCTTGAACATCAACAATGACTTTTCGACGTGTACTTGGTTTTGTCGACCGTTGACCATCGAGAGTGGGTGACACCAGTAATACTCGATATCACTCTGGTCCATATAACCGATCAGCTCATAGACGTTGCGTCGCAGTCTTTGAATCTCGCGATGTTGCTCCTCAGTGATATCCAAAGCAATGGTATGAACAATACAGCCGTCTTCGGGAAAGCGGGCCGAGACTTCTTCGCTGATAAATGAGTTCTCTGGATAGTGCTCCATGAGCTCAAGGGCGCCGTCGATGGTGTCGTGGTCGGTGATGGTGACAAGATTCATTCCCCGGGCCATCGCGAACTCATAAACCCGCTTGACTGGGGTATAGCATTCGGCGGCCTTTGCGCTGCGGAGGAACCATGAGTAAGGCTCATCCGATTTGTGCGAATGCACATGCAAATCCACTTTTACTTCAATCGGCTTTTCGATCATCGGTATTCCTCATGAGCTGCGTGCGAAGGTCTAACGCTCAAGTGCATCGGTTGCCAGAAATGAGCGCTTTCTAAATGTAGTAACCTCGAGTGTGTGGGTCGCTGGTCTGGTACCTTCTGGTTTGGCTCGACGGCTGGACAATGGATTAAGAGAGCCGTTTGGTCAACACTATGGGCGAGATCTTTGGGGGCATTCTGCGGGCTTGTTTTTGCCAATTCCTCGAATTGTTTGATCTTTATAGCATGCCCAACCTCGGGAGAGGTGAGCAGCGGGCGGGTATGCCTGGCAAAACGCATCAAAAGAAGGCTCCAAGGGCGATGATGGGGCTGGTGTAGCCCAGCAATCCATCGATTTGCTTAGCGTTTAGCAGACGAGCCGGGTTCACAGAATATTCAATGGTGACGATTGGGAAAGATTCCTGATTCCTCGGCGTGGACGGCACGATCATCAAAGATCGCGCTTTGGTTTGTAAGTACCTGAGTCTATTAAGAATTGGTCCTTTTATGGCATACCGACGAGATGCTTTCTGTGAGGTCGTTGACCCTCTGAGCCCACATTGTTATCCGCGGCAGCAGCATGGAGAAGAGTTTGAAGAAGATACCCATTAAAGTTGCCCACTACGGCCGTTTTGACCCACGGGTTCGAACGGGTGGCGTTGAGACCTTCGCCCGTAACCTCCAGATCGTCTTCGAGGAGGTCGAGTTCCTAACGCCGGAGGCTCAAAACCTTGATGCAATCATCGCATCAAAGACGCCCGTGATTTGCGACAACCAGATGGTGAGCGACTGGCCAGACGACTTCCCGGTCATCGGATTCCAGCACGGTGTGGCCGCGGTGAAATCCTCACGGACGAAGTCTTGGACCGACCGGAAGCTCGCAAAGGCTCAAGCAAAGGCAGCCAAACGTCCCAACACTTATTGGGTCGCATGCGCGCGTTGGATCGGTCGGACCTTTGCGGAGCTACACGGTAATGCTGCTGATAAAGTTGTGTATCATCAAGTGGATATCGAAAAGTTCGATGGTCTCCTGAACAACGCATCGTCGAAGCTCGTCCTGCACGATGGCCGCAGTGAACACAAAGGCAAAAAGCTCTTTGCACATCTCGTGAAGAAACTGCCTGAGTGGCGCTTCGAGACTTTGAATTGCAAGCCTGAAGATGTCCCGGACCGGATGCGTGAAGCTGCTGCGTTTCTGCATTTGAGCAGATATGAAGGCAATTCGATTGTCTGCAACGAAGCGATGGCGATGAACCTGCCGTGCTTGTTTACCAAGGTTGGTTTGATGAATGACGGCGAACCGCTTGATGTGTCTATCGTTGAGAGTGAAGCGGTCTACGGGAAGA
>JAYYQC010000014.1:0-7512 GCA_036128675.1 Myxococcota bacterium
AAAACTACCAATCGTACTAACTATCGGGAGCTGGATACCGCCCCCTTTTCGCTTCTTGTCCAATGTGATCGCATCAGTGGAAATCTTAGACCGACGCCAATCGCTTCGAAGACCTAGGTCTTCAACCACGTCCCGCACGGATGAGCTGATATCACGCGAATAGCCTTCCATCTCGGCCCACTGAGCTTCTGCGATCATACCGAGAGCAACTGCTTGTCCATGTAAGAGCTTGAACGATTCCCCTGCCTCAATCGCGTGACCCACTGTATGTCCGAAATTCAGAACGGCGCGAACACCCGATTCAAATTCATCAGCTTTGACGATCTGTGCTTTCAAACGAACCGATTCAGCAATCGCTCGAGTTAACTCGCTCTCTGAAAATCCGATGAGGGCCTTCGATGACTTCGTCATGAAATGATAAACATCTGCATCGAGCGTGAGCGCCATCTTCACACCTTCTACAAGACCCGCAGCATGCTCCACTGAAGTCTGTGTGGCAAGGTGAGATAAGGCAACGAAGACTCCTTGGGGCTGATAGAACGTGCCAACGAGATTTTTGCCTCTAGGTGTATTGACCGCGGTTTTACCGCCAACACTCGAATCCATGACTGCCAGCGTTGTCGTAGGAACCTGGACAAACTGACAGCCGCGAAGAAAGGTCGACGCAACAAAGCCAGTAAGATCTCCAATGACGCCTCCCCCCAAAGCAACGAGCATATCGCTTCGAGTCAGGCCCTGCTCGAGCAGGAAGTCATAAACCCGAGACGCGGTACCGAGAGTCTTCGAGCCTTCGCCAGGCTCTAGTCGTAGGATCGATACATCCTTACCCGTTGCCTTAAGATGAAACATCAGGTCGGCAGAGTGCAACTTACCGACTGTGGTATCGGTCAGCACGACTATCTTTGAGCCCTTTGCCAATTCTGCAATACCATTGGCAATCCATGCTCCAGCATTGGGCCGGATATGGACCGAATAATCGTGCGATGAGGTCTCGACCCGAACGGATACAGATTGGCCAGAATGACCAATCACCGGTGTCACCGCCGACGGTGTTGGCGACGGTTCGACAGATGCAGCGGGCTCTTCGCTCTGTTGCCCAGGGCCAAAGTCTTCATTTCTAAGCGCACGCCGCTCAAGTCCGAGGGCATCAACAATCTCCTCGGCGACTTCTTCGACGCTACGCCCATCCGTTACAACGCTGGCATTCGACCGTTGATAGTCAATCTCTCGACGACCTAAGAGGCGTGCGACTGTATCCTCAAGAGAAGGGCCCCGTAGCATTGGACGCTTACGTTTCTCTTCGCCCTGACCAATGCGCTGGATGATCTCCTCAACACTGGTGTCGAGGTAAATGGTGAGGGAGCCACGCAACGCTTCGCGATTTGAGTGGTCGGAGAACGTTCCTCCCCCCAAGGCGAGGACCATTGGATCTTCACCAGCGACGACGCGCCTCAGAGCAGCGCGCTCTTTCGCCCGAAATGCCACTTCGCCCTGAAGTCGGAAAATTTCATTGACCGGCTGACCTGCCTCAGCCTCAATTACCTCGTCTAGGTCAAGAAACGGCCTCCGAAGCCGGCTAGCTAGGAGCTTACCGACCGAGGACTTTCCTGAGCCCATAAAACCCACCAGAACGACGTGTTTGCTCGTCGCCGGGCTTTGACTTGGTATGCGAGCGCTCATCATCTTCTCCATCTCCTCAGAGCGGAGATCCCCCCGTCGAACCCGGTCCTACTTTTACGAGGGATTGGTCCCGGTTGACAATGCGCGGCGTGATGAAAATGAGCAGTTCAGCGCGGCTATCTTCCGACCTTGAGCTCTTAAACATCCATCCAATGAATGGGATCTTCGAAAAGAACGGTACGCCTGCTTCAGACTCAGACGTCGAACGCGTGTAAATCCCACCGATCACAGTCGTATCACCATCGGAAACCAAAACCTCGGTTTCAGCGAACTTCTTCACAATCGTCGGGTCGCCACTCGCACCGGTCCGTGCAAAGTCTGGCTCATTCTTCTCAGTCTTAATCTTCATTAAGATACTGCCATCGTTGGTCACGTGAGGTGTAACCTCGAGCTCCAAGTTGGCTGGAATGAACTTTGTGTCTGTACCATTCTGACTCACTGTGCTAATCGGAATGTCTATACCTTGCGCAATTCTAGCTGTCCGATTGTCCAGCGTTGTAATTCGAGGCGAACTGATGATCTTACCGGTACCGCTCTCCTCCATCGCGGTAAGACGCAACGCAAGCAACTGACTGCCACCAGCCGACCCAAAGACCATACCGATGCCGCCACCTGCACCAGTACCAACCGCTGCAGGAAGGTTTACCGCATAGCGCGAAGGCGAGTAGGTTCCCGATGTCACAGTACCGGCGTCACTCGCCGCACCCTCGACCGCTATATCACCAGGGAAGACAAGGCCCGTAGAGGTGCCATCTGCTGCGCTGGCGCCACCGGAACCGCCCCATTGAATACCCAGTTCTTCGACTGATGAGCTTGAGGCTTCAACGATTCGGGCCTCGATAAGAACCTGTGGTGTCTGTCGGTCCAATCGCTTGGTCAGCTCAACCACTCTGTCCAAATTCGAGATAACGTCTTCAACGATAATCGTATTGGTGCGGCTGTCTTGCTGGACCTTACCGCGTTCGGTCACGATGCTCTGAAGCTGATTGATGATCTCGGATGAGTCTGCATAGTTCACGTTGATAAGCTTAATCGCAGTTTTCTCAACCGCTGCGGCTGCTTGACGCCGAGCAAGCTCGAGCTCACGCTCACGGCGTAGAGTCTCAAGTTTTGCGACACGAATGATGTTGTTGGTTCTGATGCGCCCATACCCTTTCGTACTAAGAATAGTATCGAGCGCTCGGTCCCAAGGAACGTTATTCAGCTTAATACTGATAGAGCCCGCGACCTCATCTCCCGCGACGATGTTTTCACCAGAAACGTCGCTCAGAAGACGAAGAACATTGACGATATCTGCGTTCTTCATGTCCAGAGTAATCCGGCGCTTTTGGCGCTTTTTCTTAGCTGGCTTGCGCACGGTGGCTGGTTCAGCAACAGCTTCCGGGGCCTCCGTAGCAGCTACTTCGGCGGGAGCCGCCTCACTCGGGACTTGCCCCTCGGCCTCTTCCGCACTTTCTTCCTCAGCGGCGGTTCGTGCAACACCGGATGACGCGACCGCATCTCCACCAGGAAGCCCACGAAAGTCCCAGCTAAACCCGCTGTCTAATTGACGCACACGGTGCTGCGCAGGTCCTTTCAGATTTGCAACAACTCTCACAAGGTCACCATCGATATACGTTACGACCGAACGTAAGACATCACTGCTCTGCCCGAGTTCAATCGTTTTCTCTAACGATGCGTCGAGTCCAATTCCGACAAACTCTAAGACCCAGGCAGACTTCGAGCGCGTGTCCACTCGGTATTGTGCACTGGGGTCTACGGTGACGCGGATTGAAGACATGATGCCCGCTGCGTCAACATCAACTCCAGTAATACTGACTGCAGACTCCGGGCCACCACGCGGTGCATCGGCTTGCTGCTGTAGTTTCGAAACCATCGTGACAACCAAACCTTCTGGCCCCTTCTTCACCTGATGGGTTGAAGCAACATCACGCAGATCTAAAACCACGCGTGTAAAGGTTGGATGGTCACCGAGTCGTGCGCGGGTTACGTAAGGCGAGTCCAAACCAACCAGCTTGGTTTTAAGACCGCGCTCAACATCTGGCAGATCGATAATGAGTCTGGCCGGCCCTTCGATACGCTCCACTTTAGGCTCGGCCGGACCGTTCAGCTTGAGCACAATACTCGAATCGCGACCCTCTCCCCGACGTTCGATGCCAGAGAGCTTCACCTTGCCAGCCGGCGCTATTGCTGGAGCTTCTACGGCTTTTGTCTCTTTCACTTTGGGCGCAACGGTCGCTGCTGCCGTTGGGCGCTCAGTTGCTGGTTCGGTAGTCTCAACCTGAACTTCAGCTTTGACCGCCACTTCCGGAGTCTCGTCGCTCACGCTCGCCACCGGATCCGAAACCGTCTCAAAGATCTCCCCTTGAGTGGCAACAAAGACAGTAATTCCGGAGTCATCACCTTGAACGCGATACTCGACATCAACCCCAAATGAGAGCATCACGCGGCCAACGTGCATGCCATTCGAGCTAAACTGCCGTGTCGATACCGCTTCGACGATCGGGTCGTCCCATTCGGGTGCCATGACTGTCCGTACATCTGCGCCTGTAATGTCAATGACAATCCGAGTCGGTTCGTTGAGCCGAAAGACCGTAAATGGAGCTTTGGTCGAGGTCTCAATTCGAACTTGGCGTTCATGTCCCTCTCCCTCGAGCTCGAGGCTCGAGACCTTGAGGGTTGGACCACTGTCACTGGCAACCGCTCCAACGGTGATCAAAGCCAGGGCCATCGCAGCTATGAACTTTGATGACTGAATCAAGATCCTAGGCTTCACTGTTAACATTCTCATCATTGGAGTCCCCCCTTTTGAGGCACAGTAGATTCTAGCGTGCTATCATCGTCTGGTAAGGTGATATCGATTGGTACAAACTGCTTCTGCCCAGTTGGTGCTCTGAATTCCTCAATCACTCGAATTCCTTTGCTGGAAATTCGGGTCACCCGACCACCGTTTTTCCCAAGCTTACTTCCCATTTTGAGTACATGACCCTCACCATCGGGGTCTTCTACCATTGCTCGAGGCGATGTCGTGCCGCTGACGACAGCAGTTAGACGATACTGTGATAAGTCGAATCTCTCGGTATCTGAGATTGGACCAGACTTGTCTTTGCCCTTGTCCATATCCGCCAAATACGAACGAAATGGATCGCGTTTATTGATCGAAACGTAGCTGAAATTAGCCTGGTCAACCGCGGCTGTCGTCGCAGTTTCTTCAACTTTGACTTCCTGTTTGGCACGGCGTTTTTTCGCTTTTGGTGGCTGCCAGGTGTCTTGACTATCATCACACGCGGCACCAGTGAGCGCGAGTGTTGCACCAAGGAGCAAAGCGCTTAGAAGCCGCCAGTGCTGTTTAAAGAGGAGACGCATCTTCATGGCTTCAACCTCCCTCCGTCAAAAATCGATAGGTCTTGATGATGAATTCACCATCGAGAATTACACGTTGATCCTGAGCGGTGGGGTTCGACATTCGAATCCCTGTAACGTTGACAATACGGTCCATCTTTCCGATTGAATCGATATAAGTCGCAATTTCGTGATAGGTGCCTTTGAGACGCATGGTAAAAAGGATTTCGGAATAGAAATCCTTGGTCGTTTCACCAAGTGGCTCGAAGCGGTCAATGCTGAGGCCGACATCCCGAGCCCGGTTGCCAAGGACCGATAAGAGCTGGGCGACATCCGCGGTGTCTGGTAAGACTGTTTTAGCTCGAGCCAATTCAAGTTCAAGCTGCTGGAATCGCTGCTTGTACTTTTCCATATTTTGAACGTATGCCCGCTTCTTAGTGACGTCACGATCAAGCTTTGTCACTTGGTTCTGCATTCTCTCAAAACGCTCTTGTTCTTCATTATGAACGCCCAAGAGAAAGAGAACCACGATCACCACGCCAGCGATCAAAGCATACAAGATACGCTTGGACTGCGGAATCTGAGCATAATTCTCGATAAATTCTTCCATCAATTACTCCGCTGAATAATCCGCTACACAGGTGATCTGCCACTCGAGGTACTTCACATCATCGCCCTCAATCAGCTGGACCGGTCCAAGTTGAACATCTTTAAAGAATCGGGAACGCTTCTCGAGTCCAAGTTGAAAGTCCGAGATGTCATCGTGGTCCATCGCAAAGCCCTCAAAGACAATAAAACCATTTTCCTGCTCATCCAGACTCTTAAGCCAAACTTTCTTGAACTCGGTTAGGAGCGTCGCGACGTCGTCGAGAAGCATGGCAGGACCGATTTTTTGAACGCGTAATTTATCAATCGCGACCAATTTATCTTCCAGCTTGGTCGTCTCATCCTCAAACTCTTCGACTCGAGATGCCTCAGCCTTGAGCGTCTTGATCTCTTTTTCGAGTTTACGAATGGTGGACTGCGTCTGATCAATCTCCGAGAGCAGGTTACCGTGCCACCAGTAGAGGCCACCAATCAGCAGAATACCCAGACCTACAATCGTAAGAAGTTCATTGCGCGCCTGAGCATTGCGCTGAACACTTTTTATCGGAAGTAAGTTAACGCGTGGCATCAGCAGTCCCCCGGGAATCTCAGTGCAAGTCCAACAACCACGGAGGCTGCAGGAGCAATCGCGGCGAGACGTGTACTGTTATCGTGTCCACCGAGACCGATACGGTTAAATGGGTCAATGACCGTCACCCCAATGCCAAGTCGATTGATGATGGTTCGCTCAAGCAACTTGAGAGAAGCACACCCACCGCCGAGGTAGATATGACTCGGACGAGGATCTGGTGAGGTAGCGCCATAAAACTCCATGGAGCGATTGAGTTGGTCCGAAATCTCGTTGGCAACATTTTCCATGGCTTCCAACACATCGTGTGACATCACAGCGTCGGTTTGTTCTTGGTCGGGCGAGCCGGCGGAAATTCCTCCACTATCACTGAGCTTCATCTGCTCGGCTTCCTCAAAGCTCACACCCATATGCTTCCGAATCACCTCCGTGAAGGCGGAGCCTCCAATGCCGAGATCTCGCGTAAAGGCAGAGACCGAGCCGTTGAGGATATTCAATGTGCTCTTCGATGCACCAATATTCACCAAAGCGATGGGATTGCCCGGCGACGTATCGTAATTCGTCAGGAACATCGTCTCGATGGCAAATGCATCCACGTCACATACGACCGGCTCAAGCCCGACCTCGGTTAGGAGATCTGTGTAGTCGCGGATGTAATCCTTCTTCGCCGCCACCAAGACGACATCCATCTGTCCTTGTTCCCGCGACTCAGGTGTCAGCACCTGACCGTCGAGATAAACGTCATTGACGTCGAAAGGAATGAATTGCGCAGCCTCAACGGGAAGCGACTCTTCCAATTCTTCGGTGGTCATCTGAGGAAGCGTGATCTTTCGAATAATGACGGAGTGTCCAGAAACTGAGAACGCGACCTGTTTGTTTTTCGTCTTTAGGCCGGAGAGCAAACCCTCAAGGACTTCTCGCACCTGAGTGGGATTCATAATGTTGCCATCTAAAACCGCATTCGGTGGAAGAGGAGCTTGAGCAAAATGTTCCAGCGCAATCTCATCGCGCTGACGCCGAAGCTGACAGAGCTTGATTCCACTTGCGCCAATATCGACCCCAAGACAGAGCTTTTCACGTGCCATCTGCACGGTCCTTTCGCTGGTTGCGACCAGATATAGTACCTGGTTTCGACCCTCAGTGTAGTACGTCGTGGGTAAGCCGCAAAAAACTGGCACATTCGACATCACATCCGGATTCAGTTATCGTGACCACACAGAATTCACGAACAGCGAGAAGGGCGAAAAGACAGTTATGAAAGTGGGTTCTCGAGGAGATTATGGTCTAAGAGCACTGACACTTCTGGCATCCGAGCA
>JAYYQC010000015.1:0-10457 GCA_036128675.1 Myxococcota bacterium
GGCCAGGTGCGGATTGGCATCGAATTCCCCGGTTAAATCGGAGCCTGACTCCAGTCCACGCTGAATCAAGAAATTCTTATAGAGGGTATATTCAGTGAAGGTGCTGTCGACGAACTCCACCATCACCGCTTCGTCGATGCGACGAATCTCACGCACTGAGAGACGAATCGGCTCTTCAGCCTCCGGTAAGAAGAGGTCCACCCACTCCAGGATATCGTCGGGCAGTGCGACCTTCATTTTGGGCACCTCAGGGACTGGATCATCCTCTGGCGATTTCGGCTCAGATTCATCGATTTCGCCCACCGGGTCGAGGTTCGCGGCCGAAGACTCGGCCTCAAAGGCGTGTGCCTCGACCTCCTGCGTGTGGTCTACGTGCGCGTCGGGCTCGTCGAGCTGAGGCGAGGCAGAAGCCGGGTTCTCCCCCGCATGAACCTCGGTATCCTCGATCACGCCAACTGGCTCTAAGTCCACCGCTGAGGGCTCGGCTTCAAAGGCATGCGCCTCAACCTCTTGGGTCTGACCCAAGCCCTCGCCCATCGCTGTCTCGGCCTCGACCAGATCCGCCTCGCTTGCCTCAGCTTGGGCCTCCCCCGCTTCGACCTGCTCAGCCAGCGCGTCGACCATGGTGGCCGCATCTGAAACCTCAAGCTCTTGGGTTTGAACCCATTGCGCCTCGGTGCCCTGGGTAGGCGAAGGCGTCTCCTCGTCCCGTACCGTTAAAGGTAGGGCGGACGAGGGCAAGACCACCGCACCGTCGGTGAGCACCGGCGGCTCGGACGTCGCGCCGTTGGGAAGCGGTACGGAATCTCTTTCGGCGTCGTCATCAGGTGCGATGGTTTGGGCAAAACCAGGCAGCGTCGGCGGCACCGGAACCATGAGCGAAAACCGCGCGCCGCTAAAGCTGAGATTATCGGTAAGCACCGAGCACTCAACCCCACGCCCATAGCCAAGCACCGCCTTGAGCTCGATGTCTAAGCGGGTGTGTCGTCGCTTTTGATTCGATTGACCGGTCACTACGTCTCCAAACGCCTAATCTATCGAGAGGACTGACGTTTCGCTCAATTCCCCCCTAATTCTGCAACGAAGCCGAGCGTGGATAAAGAACCAAATCGCCAAGCGCGAAGAAACTCAAGCGAGGTTCGAAGGATTGACGCAGCGATTCATCGAGAGAGCCACTTTGGGAGCGCCGCAGCATTGGACTTAAATGGAGTGTAACCCCGCGTCGTGTTACGCAAAATTGATGTACGAAAAGCGTCATCTACCAGCATCGTAGCTTTGACCCACCGTCGGGTGTTGGGTACTCTTTAAGCCATGGGGGAAACCAACAAACGACGTAGGGCCAGACGTTCGTCGAGCAAACCAACGGTGTTCTGTGTAGATGACGAGCCCTTCATCCTCGAAGGTCTCGAGCTCTCGTTACGCAAGCACTTCACCGTGCGAACCGCACCCTCGGGGCAGAGCGCAATTCAGCTCCTTGAAGCCGACGCCAATCCCGCCGTCATCATCTCGGATATGCGCATGCCGGGCATGGACGGTGCGGCCTTTTTGAACGTGGCACAGCGGATCTGTCCGGATGCGGTGCGGATCCTCCTGACCGGGCATGCCGACATCGAAGCCGCGATCCGAGCGGTCAATGACGGCTCGATTTTTCACTACCTAACCAAGCCCTGCCCGATTGAGACGCTCAAACCCATCTTGGACGATGCCATCGCCCTCTATGAGCGCAAGGTCGAAGAACGCATCGTCCTAGAGGAGACCTTCTGGAGCAGCGTCGAGATGCTCATGGATGTCTTGAGCCTCGTCGACCCCGAGAGCTACGGCCGAACCGACCAAATTCAAAAAATTGTCCAGCAGACGGTCGAGCAGCTGAAGCTGCCCCACGCCTGGGAATTCGAGACCGCGGCGGCGCTCTCCCAGCTTGGATGCGCAACCCTGCCCGCTGAGCTCATCAAGCGCTTCGAAGCCGGTGCGACCCTTACCGAGGAAGAGCGTCGGACCTTTTGGAAGCATCCGCAAGCTGGTAAAAAGATGCTCAGTCGCATCCCGCGACTCGAGAGTGTCTCGCAGATGGTCGCTCGACAGTTCGAAGATGCCGGCGAAGTCAATGCGAGCACCCCGCTCATCGAAGAAGAGCGCGTCACCGTGGGAAGCCGACTCCTTCGTGCCGCGCTTGACCTCTATCGAATCACCCGCAGTGGCGCGACCCGTAGTCAAGCGGTCGAGTCCATGCGCGAACACCCAAATCGCTACGATAGCCGGATCCTCGACGCGTTTGACCACGTCAGCGTGAAGCTTCCGGATATCGTGGTGCGTGTTATGCCGGTTGGCGACCTAAAAGCGGGTATGATGCTCGACGACGATGTCACCACGACCGATGGCCTTCTCATTGCAAGTGAGGGCCGAAACTTGACCCCGGCGACCTTGGAGCGTCTCGAGCGATTCGAGCGTGAAGGCCGCATTAGCCCCGAAATACAGGTGAGAATTCCGAGAATCATGCTCGACGATTAACTAAGTTATACGACGTCGAGCCAACTATGAACCTCAAACCAGATGAGGCGGAGCATGAGTAATTCAACCGAAGATTCAACACAAACCCTCGTAGATGCCCAGTCCAGTGATGAGGCGCGTCTTAGTGTCGCAGTCGCACTTCGAACCCTGGATGTGGTTGAAGATATCCTTGCAACCATGACGACCCGCGAGGGTCGCGAATTAAGCACACACGATATTCGTGAGGTCTTTCGCTCTTTGAAATATTCACCTGGCCTTCTACCGGCACTGCTTGAGACCAAAGAGCGCCCCGGCCTCACCTTCAAGTGGGTCCGAAACCCGTTCTCGCGCGCGTTGGTCACGCCATTCGAGCACCTACTCTCATCGCCACCGGAAATCCCCATCGACGATGCGCACCCGCTGAGCCGCCGTTTTCTTCCCGGCTTTTTTGTCGCCTTTCGCCTCATGATTGGCAGCCGGCCCTGGGAAGAGGCCGAAGAGCGCGTGAAGGCCATTGTTCAACAAGACGACACCAAAGACTTGATGGCTCATACTGGGATCCGAACCGAGGTCTTCTCGATGTACGCCAAAGCTCTCAATCAGCTTGAAAACACCGATAAGCACGTCTCCTGGCTGGTTCGCATTATTAATTCGCGATTGAGCAAGCTCGAGTCAGAGTACGACTCGAAAGACGAATGGACCTTTACGCTGGCTCACCTCAAGCAGATCTTCCGTGAAGCGCTCTGCGAATCCGCCGACTCGAACGAGCCAAGCGCAGAGTTTCAAGAGCGGGTCACTGAGAGTCTCGGTGCCGAGCAGTGTGAACAGGCGGTTGCCGTCTTGAAGCGGGTCCTCGAGCAATAAACCTTAGCTCACCCGTCGGTAGGCATAGCCCTCTTCAACCTCAAACACCTGGTCAACCCAAGGCGTCTTCGCCTGGGCCATTCGAAGCGTCCATGGCTCATAGAGCGCCACAAAGGACCGCACCTCATCGCGTGATTTAAATTGACTCTGACCGGTCTCGCGTCTGAGAGTTTCTTCCTGAAGCCAGCGGGCATCAACGATCGATGCGAAGCTCGGAATTTTTAGATAGATGCTCCAGTCGAAGAGACTGTCGAGCCGCTTCCACTCCCCCGCAATGGTGCCCTCAACCCAAGCTTTCCAGACCTCCGTGCCCGGTGACTGATAAATTTGAGCGCTCAGCTCGTCGGGGCTCTCGTCGGTCGACGAGATACCCAGACACCAACCTTCAACAATCACCCACGTCGCCTTCCCCGACCACACGCGCGGCTCACTGGCACGGTCGTCGACTGCTTTTGCGAACTGCGGGAGTTCTAAATCGCACGCGCCGCCTCCAGCTACGGTATCAATTGCTTCAATCAGAGCGGGTGTATCGTGGGTCCCCGGAGGTCCGCGCGTCTCGCAGAGCGGATGTATATGGGACGCCAGTGCTCGGCGTTCAGATTTGGTCAGGTAAAAGTCATCGAGACTCAGCACAAGACCCGGTTGACCCTTGGCTTCAAGCTTCGCGGCGACCTGCTTCGAGAGCGTGCTCTTTCCCGAGCCCTGTGCGCCCGCGACCGCCACAATGAGCGGACGGGTCTGCGCGGCCATGCGTTGCTGCATCTCAGCGAGCATCCAGCGCGCAAGCGCTTCACCGTTCAGAAGACTAGATGTCATCGTCCGAGTCACTTATGGTCGGGTTTGAGAGGAGCTCGTGCAGCATATCCCGCTCGTCTGTACTCAGCTGCGCTTGGTTATTGCGACGGCCATCGGCCAACATCACGGCAATCTGTGCCTGGATCTCTTTGATGCGCTGTCGAACTCTCTCGCGAATAATCCCAAGCTCTTGCCCACCGATAAACTCAATACCCCAGCCAGCGGGCAGTACCTCTTCGCCTTGCTGACCTTGGGCTCGGGTCCATTTAATCTCGCCTTGCATCTCGAGCGGGCCTGAGTCTCGACTCAACGCGAGGCGCAGAGCTAAGCGGTCCCCTACCTTCGCCGGCTGGTCGGTTGCGATGAAAAGTCCTGTCTCAGAAAGATTGGAGGCGACTGCTTTGGTCTCAGGATCACTTGCCTTTTGAAACCAAATTACCATCTGGGTGTCGATACGTTTCGAACTTCCAGTCATTAGCGATCTCCTGCCCCCCAAAGGAGTTGAGTAGAGAATCGTCACCAATTGGTCAAGAAATGTACCGTTGAAGATGCAGGCTGGAGTCAGCCTATGCGTACGCAGAACCCCGGCTATAGCCTCGGCTCGCCTTTCGACGGGACCGATAGTTTGCGAGTTGAAAGCGTTTATCACGCTGTTCCTTGATCTCAGTCTTTCGTTCAGACTGAGAAACTGCCACTTGCTCCAAGCGTTGGTTAAGGGATTGGAGTGACGTGAGCAGCTTTGTACGTGAGGTAGGACTCAAGGCCTCCGCCCCACACGCTTCGACATGTCGCTGAATGAGCTCGACGAGCTCGGCCCGACGGTCGGTATAGACCTCCCAAGCCTCCGGCGAATCGTCTTCGGGAAGCGGTAACATAGCCACCTCTTCCACCAAAGCGTCTAGATCACTCATCCCGCGTTGCTCGCCACTGGCTGTTCTTCTTGCTCAGTTTCAGCAATACGAACTGCTTCAGCCCAGGTATCGCGAAGACGCTCGAGGTGTGCAGTCACTTCGTCGAGAGGCTCGACATCCATGTCTCGTCCTGCGACCTGCAATCGGTCGATAAAGTAATCATAAAGTCGTGAGAGGTTCTCACAGAGCTCTGGTGCTTTTTCGAAATCAAGCGTCGCAGAAAGCTCGGTAAGGATAGCCATGACGCTACCAATCTTTTGTCCTTTGGTGCCAGGATCATTGCCTTCAATCGCAATACGCGCCTGACGACAAAACTTAATGGCCCCATCATAGAGTGCCAGTAGAATCTCCCCTGGACTGGAGAGCATGACCCGGTTTTCTTTGTAACGGTTATAACTGGAACGATACATTCTAAACCCCCTTTTTCAACCAACCTGTTTACTTCTGGTTTCCGCCCGATTGGGGCATCATTGCCAGAGACTGTAAATAACCCGATTGAGCATTTACTGCTGCAACCGTTTTCTCCATCGCCATGAACTGCTTATTTAAAAGCTTTTCATAATTGACGAGGCGATCCTCTAACCGACTAATCTGGTCGTCGGCTAAACTTATTCGCGAATCGAGTCCCTTGACTCGAGTCGTCAAAAGTCCATCGACGAAGTCGGTATATTTCTTTACAAGATTTGTCGTCTCTTCTGCTTTTCCTGTGATCGAATTGCCTGGATCAGAAACAAAAATCGTCTTTAATCCACTAAAATCAGAGGTTAGAGCCGTTTCGAACTCATCTGCGTCGATCTCCAGGAGCCCACTGGTTGCCGTTTTGATTCCGAACGCAGGAAGCGAATTCGCCGAGCTAATCCCACTCACAGTCCCAGAGACCAGCGACGAGAGGTCAGCCTGGAGAGTCCGAAGTGTCGAATCACCGGTGAGTTTCTTGTCGTTGCGTGCTCCACCGTAGGTGAGTTCATCCTTGATGCGTTTTGCGACCATATTGTAGGCGTCGACAAATTTTTGCGCCTTTTCTTTCACGCCATCGATATCAGGAGAGATATCAATCGTCGTCGTCGCACCCCCGCCCGCATCAGCTTTCAAGAGCTCGATGGTCACCCCATCAAGTGCGCTTGTGACTGAGTTGGATGTCGATGTCATCGCAAAACCATCCAACGTAAACGCGGCGTCTTGCGCCTGCTGAGTCAGATTATTGGGTGCTGTACCGCCCACCACGCCTGCGATATCCAAGGTCGTTCCCGTGTCGGTCACAGTAAGCTTATTTGCAGCCCCAGTCTTCTCGCTGGTCAGCTGTAGCCGGTAATTCGTTCCATCAAAAAGCACACCGGCTCTGACGCCACCGTTTGCCTTGTTGATGTCGTTGACCAAGGTCGTAAGTGTCGTGCTGCCATCAACTGTGACGTCGAAGGATGTATCGCTACCTTGCTGAATCGTCAGCGTTCCGGTCCCAAAAAGGCCAGTCGCAGTATTGCTTGAGATAGGATCCGAATAACGCCGCTCATTGGTTGCGAGCTGGGTAACGGACATGTTGAAGTTGCCCTGAAGGGCATTTCCTTCAGCCGAAACCGTCGCCACAGTGTCGTCACTCGTTGTTGTCTTGAACGCTTGAATTTCTTTAACGGAGTCGAACTCTTCGGCGGCAGTCTTTAAAGACTCCATATGCCCTTTGATCTGCTCAAAGGTCGACTTGTGTGTCTGATAATTACCCTTTTGTCGGTTGAGCTGGTTGATCGGGCCCCGCGAGACATTAACAAGGGCTGAGACAATAGACTTGGTATCAAGCCCGCTGCCCAAACCTGAAAAGTTAATCGCTCCCGCCATCGCTCAAACTCCAAACACCAAGTGGTGACATCAGAGCATCGTCGATGTGCCAATAAACTTAAGACAAAGTGTAGATAAATCTCGGGCCCAGGGTCTAGGACCGTGATCGTCGGGCGCTGAATGTAGGAGAAGGTATGCCCTAGAACGACACTACGAAGAGAACGGGAATGACCCGCCCATAGCTTGCGCTAAAGACGGGTCAAACCTGGTTAACCAATCAATGAGAGCGCTGACTGTGGCAACGAGTTGGACTGAGCCAACATCGACGTCGCAGCCTGCGAGAGGATCTGGTTACGCGTAAACTTCGCAGTCTCTTCTGCGACGTCTACATCCTTGAGCCGCGAATTACTCGCAGCCATGTTCTCATACATGTTCCCCAAGTTGCTGATGGTCATCTGCAACCGGTTCTGGGTGGAACCAAGCGTCGAACGCTCAGTGTTGATGGTTGCCAATGCAGTATCAAGCGCATCGATTGCCGCTTGAGCCTGACTGGCGGTTGCCAAAGAATCGGTATCGATGCTTAGGCCAGTGGAGGTGGTATTTGCCAAGCTCAACGCAATACGGTCGTTGGCGGTATTGTTCATACCTACTTGGAAATCCAATGCGGTCGCCGTACTTGAGATGGAACCATCTACAAGTTTTTGACCGTTGTACTCTGTCACGTTCACAATCCGGTCGAGCTCGCTTCGAAGAAGGTTGAACTCTTGCTGCAGGTAGCCACGCTCGGTCGTATCCATCGTACCTTCGTTGGCCGCCTGAACCGCGAGTTCACGCATCCGCGTGACGATACCGCCAGACTCGTTAAGTGCACCTTCTGCGGTCTGAACCAGACTGATCGCGTCATTGCTGTTGCGGTCAGCTTGCTTCAAGCCGAGCTGGAGTGCACTCATCTGTGAACTGATTGCAGATCGAGCCGCATCGTCCCCCGCTCTGTTGATACGCAGACCGGATGAGAGCTTTTCTACACTGCTTTGAAAACTGTTGGTTGCTTTGGCGAGGTTCCGCTGGGAGCGGATCGACGCCACATTTGTTTTAATTGAGATAGCCATCTAAGGCCTCCTTCTTTCAACTATTCGGCGCGCAAGCGCCTTATTCGCTGGGACCTAATCCAGCGGTAGGCATTGGTTATGTGAACCACTCACATGCTCTTCGTTGATCGACCTCTATTAGCCAATCAATGAGAGCGCTGACTGTGGCAATGAGTTGGACTGAGCCAACATCGATGTCGCAGCCTGAGAGAGGATCTGGTTACGCGTAAACTTCGCAGTCTCTTCTGCGACGTCTACATCTTTGAGCCGCGAGTTACTCGCAGCCATGTTCTCATACATGTTGCCCAAGTTGCTGATGGTCATCTGCAACCGGTTTTGGGTGGCACCAAGCGTAGAACGCTCGGTATTAATGGTCGCTAAGGCAGTGTCCAGTGCGGTAATCGCAGCCTGAGCGCCGGTGACAGTAGACAGATTATCAGTGTCAATACTCAGTCCAGTGGACGTCGTATTGGCCAAACTAAGGGAGATCCGGTCATTCGCGGTGTTGTTCATACCAACCTGGAAATCCAGCCCGGCAGTACCAGTGATGGCACCGTCGAGGAGCTTTTGGCCGTTGTACTCCGTGACGTTGACAATCCGGTCGAGCTCGCTTCGGAGGATGTTAAACTCTTGATGCAGGTAACCACGCTCGGTCGTATCCATCGTACCTTCGTTGGCTGCCTGAACCGCGAGTTCACGCATCCGCGTGACGATACCGCCGGTCTCGTTAAGTGCACCTTCTGCCGTCTGAACCAGACTGATCGCATCATTGCTGTTGCGGTCAGCTTGCTTCAAGCCGAGCTCGAGAGCACTCATTTGGGAACTGATTGCAGATCGAGCCGCATCGTCTCCCGCTCTGTTGATACGCAGACCGGAAGAGAGCTTTTCTACACTGCTTTGAAAACTGTTGGTGGCTTTGGCGAGGTTCCGCTGAGAGCGGATCGACGCCACATTGGTCTTAATTGAGATAGCCATAAATGGCCTCCTGACTTTTGATATTCGGCGCTTTTGACGCCTTATTCGTCGAGCTTTGTATGAGTGGTCTAATCCTCGACGTGGGAACATCGACGGATCTCGCCGCAGCTTTAGCTAAAATTCAACGAAGTTTGCTCAGGACGAGCAAAGGAAGATCGCGCCCCTCTAGGAGCGCGATCCCTTTGACAAGGACTTTACCTCAACGCAGTTAGCTCGGTTTTAACCGATCAACGAGAGCGCCGACTGCGGAAGCTGATTAGCTTGCGCAAGCATTGATGTTGCCGCTTGGGATAGGATCTGGTTCCTTGAGAAAGCCGCAGATTCCTCAGCAACATCAACATCTTTGAGCCGCGAGTTACCCGCAGCCATGTTCTCATACATGTTCCCCAAGTTGCTGATAGTCATCTGCAACCGGTTCTGGGTGGCACCAAGCGTCGAACGCTCAGTGTTCACGGTAGCAAGAGCGGTATCAAGGGCAGTAATTGCAGCCTGCGCCCCGGTAGCACTCGCTAAGTTATCAGTGTCAATACTGAGTCCAGTAGACGAGGTATTCGCCAGGCTGAGGGAAATCCGGTCATTGGCGGTATTGTTCATACCTACCTGGAAATCCAAAGCATTGGCGGTGCCCGAGATGGTACCATCTACGAGCTTTTGTCCGTTGTACTCAGTGACATTCACAATCCTATCGAGCTCCGAACGCAAGATGTTGAACTCTTGGTCCAGATAGCCACGCTCGGTAGCATCCATCGTACCTTCGTTGGCTGCCTGAACTGCCAACTCACGCATACGTGTTACGATGCCACCTACCTCATTCAACGCGCCTTCGGCGGTCTGAACGAGACTCACATTATCGTTGGCGTTTCGGTCTGCTTGTTTCAGACCGAGCTGGAGTGCACTCATCTGAGACGAGATCGCACTTCGAGCCGCATCATCCCCTGCACGGTTGATGCGAAGACCAGAAGATAACCTTTCAATATTTTGAGATGTTGACTGAGTCACCTTTGCAAGGTTCCTCTGTGAGCGTATAGACGACACATTTGTCACCACTGAAATTGCCATAATTGTTTCCTTTTGTTTGTATGCGGCGAATTCGCCTTATTTGCCCCAATTAAAATCTTTAGGTCGAGGCTTCCCTAAAGCTTAAAACTTGAATTAGTGCTTCATGACACGGCAGGGTCCTGCGTTTCATTTCGACCAGTTCAAATCAGAGTTTGACCATAGACCTCCCCAAAGAGTCTTTGTGACTTTCCAAGTTCAAGATTTCAGCACACTTCCTAGATGCACCGCGCCTCCGGCTGAAGGCGCGGCACATTAAGAACTCACATCACTAACCAGACAATTAACCAATCAACGACAGCGCAGACTGCGGAAGCTGGTTTGCCTGAGCAAGCATTGATGTCGCAGCTTGAGATAGAATCTGATTCCTCGAGAAGGCCGCAGATTCTTCAGCAACATCAACATCTTTGAGCCGCGAGTTACTCGCAGCCATGTTCTCATACATGTTCCCCAGGTTGCTGATGGTCATCTGCAACCGGTTCTGGGTCGCACCAAGCGTGGAGCGCTCGGT
>JAYYQC010000016.1:0-10755 GCA_036128675.1 Myxococcota bacterium
AGGACTTTGCGAGTAAGGACGTCCAACTTGACCAGAGTATCCTCACCCTCAACAGTATTCAGGATATGGATGTAGCACTTTCGGAATCTGAGTCTATCACTCGAAATATTCTTGCGGCGCTCGACGCTTCCGAAAAGGAGGGCGTCACATTCCCGGCCTTTCAGCCCCTGCAGACGAGGTCTTTAAGTCTTCGAAAAACCCTCGAAAAGCAGGAGAGTCACCTTCGGCGCTTGGAACGTCTCTTAGTCGAGTCGGTTCTCTCTCAGGATGAGAAGCTTGCGCTCGCACAGCTCTCCGAGGATCTTGATTCTTTGGATGAGAAACTTGCTGACGCGCCGTCCTCAGTCGAGGAGTTTGACCAAAAGGTAGGCGAGCTTCGAGCCCGGTTTGGGACGTTGCAAAAAGAGGCGTATAAGCTTCGCTGGCGACTGGAGGAACAAGAGAAGACTCTGCGCGCCCTTCAAACATGGATTCATGAGAATCCCGAATCCCTGCCGATCACCGAAGAAGCAATTCTTCGTTCGTCATTGGAGCAGCAAGAACAAGTAATTGAGCAACTCCGTCAAGCTCAGGATGACCTCGAGGCAGAGATCAATCGCGAGAAGCAGATGATTTCGATGGTTGATGTGGCCGATGGTGGAAGCAAATCACTTAAGCTTAAGCTTGGAGACTCGATTGAGCGCGAACGGGATATTCTCGCAATTGCTGGCGACCGACTCACCGGCGCGCAAGGAGCGCTTTATCGCAATATGCTCTCGGAGCGAGGCGAGCTCAGCCGTCTCTATATCGAGTTAACTTCATTCGACAAAGACCTTGGAGAAATCGAAGGAACGATGGTTTCCCGGCTTCGGGCCGATGTTTTGCTTGAGATGAAGGACCTCAAAGAACAACGAACCGCACTTCGCTTGGCTATGAGTAATGCTCGTACAGTCGTAGGCGACATTGCGCTGGCCAGTGTACGGGTAGTTCGTGATGGACTTACCGCCGTTGTTAAACGAGGTGACCTTGGACTGATCGACGTGGCTTGGGAAGCGAAAGAGCGCCAAACCGATGAGATCGGTGACTTGATTAAGAAGCAGAATGAGGCGATTCGTGAAGTTGAAGCTCAATTCAAGAGTGTGTTGCCTAGGTAGGTTATGAGATGAATCGCAGTCCCATCTTGATCATGTCTATCGTACTCGGCTTGAGCATCGCCGGGGCAGCACAAGCGGATTCGCCACTTCGCGCTAAGGGTATTCAGTCCGAGCCAAAGTATACAGAGGAAGAGATTCGAGAACTTGATCGTCTTGAGGACCTGGTTAAGCGCTTTACCGACCAGGTTGAAGAATATCGACGTGGTGCTCGGGAAATGCTTGAAGCGAAATACGCGGGGCGGAAAAAAGCGAAATTTGATTATTACGAGAGTCGCATTGAAGCACTCGAAGATGATCAGCGTGTACGTCGAGCCGACGCTATTGCGAAATTTGAGGACTTCATCAACAAATACCCTGATGATGACCGTTACGCGCCAGATGCATTGTTTCGCTTGAGTGAACTCTATTACGAGCGCTCATATGAGCAGTACCTTACGGCTAACCGTGAGTACGATGACCTTCTTGAGCAATGGACGGAAGATTCGGGTGCTCCTGAGCCGACGCCGCCGGACCTGTTCTATCAGCCCACTATCGCGGCGATGCAGCGCCTGGTTACCGAATTCCCTGACTACCGTCTTGTTGATGGTGCTTATTACCTTCTTGGGTATTGTTTAACCGAACAAGGCGAGGATGACCGTGCAGTGAAGGTCTTTGAAAGGCTCGCTGACCGACGTCCGGCCTCGCGTTTTATCGCAGAAGTCTGGACTCGAATTGGTGAGTATTACTTTGACACGTCGGATCTGCCTCGCGCTCGCGACGCCTATGCTCAAGTCTTAAAGTCTGATGAAAGTAAATTCTATGACAAGGCGCTCTATAAGTTAGCGTGGACCTATTACCGAATGGCCGACCCTGAGAGTTCCCCCGAGCTCTACGACGAGGCGGTTGATACCTTTGCGACGCTCTTGGACTACAACTTGAGAACGAAACTCGAGGGCGAAGAAAAAGGTGGGGACCTCGTTAAGGAATCCAAGCAATATATTGCAATCACCTTCGCCGAGGAAAAGTGGGGAAGCTTCGATAAACTTCAATCGTTCCTAGAGGCCCGGGGCGAGCCTGCGTATAGCGGAGATGTGCTTATCGCTTTTGGGAATGTCCTCTTTGATCAGACGCGTTATCAAGACTCGGTTTCAGTCCTGAAAACCTATTTAGAACGTGAGCCGATGGATCCAACGGCACCTGAGTTACAAGAAAAAATCGTCACCGCACTCGAGCGTGACCGTAACTTTGACCAAGCCGCGGTCGAACGTGAAATTCTCAATGAAAATTACAAAGAGGGCAGTGCCTGGTATGCGCACAACCAAGACAATCCCGAAGCGGTTAAGCTAGCTGAGACCCTCACCCAGAAAGCGCTTTACACCGCGGCCTACTTTTACCACGAGCAGGCACAGAAATATGAGGAGTCCCAGGAATATGAGCTTGCGTTTACCTCTTACGGTAAGGCTGCCAATATTTATCAGGATTACCTAGACCGCTTCCCGCACGATAAGCTTGTATACGAGCTGACCTATAATTACGCGGAATCGCTCTACTACTCACAACGCTTCGCCGAAGCTATCCCGAAGTATCAGTGGGTGCGTGATGCAAAGCACAATACCACTTTGCGAAAAGACGCTGCGAACGGTGTTGTCCTTGCCTGGGAAAATGCCATCAAGCTTGCAGCCGATGCAGGAACACTAGTCCTTCGCGAGGCAGTCTTAGCCGCCGACCGTGGAGATGAACCACTGGAACCACTCGAGATACCGAGCGAATATCAGGAATACATCAAGTCTATCGCGTATTTCTTGGAACTCGTTCCGGATGATGAAAACCGATCGACTTATGACTATTTAGCGGCGGATGTCTATTACCGATACCAACACTGGGAAGAGGCAGAGAACCGCTACAAAAACGTCCTGGCGGCATATCCGACCGAAGATGTCGGCAAATACTCTGCCAACGTTCTCCTCGATATCTACCTAACCCATAAGCGCTACCAAGATGTTGCGGATGCGGTGAAGTCTTATAGTGAGAACGAGCTTCTCGTGAACAAACATGTGGGTCTTGCAGAGAGTCTGGTACCAATCCGGTCTGGGGCACTCTTCAAGGTTGCGGAAAAAGCGATGGCCGACAAGAAGTTCGACGAGGCAGCTGGTCGTTACATTGCCTTGGTGGATGAAAACCCGAAGTTCGAATTTGCTGATTCTGCTTTGAATAACGCGGCGGTTTGCTTCGAGAAAGACAAGCGATACGACTCCGCTTCGAAGATGTATCAGCGAATCTTTGACGCCTATCCCAAGAGTGCTCTCGCTGATACCGCCTTATTCCGAGTTGCCGTCAACGCTGAGCGGTTCTTCGACTTTGATAAGGCCATTACGACCTATCGTCGACTTGTGAAGGAGTACCCAAAGAGCCCCAACCGTGCTGATGCACTCTACAACGTTGCATTCGCGTTGGAGAACACGCAGCAATATGAGCGTGCGGCCAAAGAGTATCTGAGATATTGTGACCTTTTCCCAGATCGAGACGATGCGCCAGAGGTTTGCTTTAATGCAGGTCTAGTCTACGAGAAAATGGGCGACCAGCGTCGCATGATGAAGGCCATGGGCGACTTCATCAAGAAGTACTCAAAGAACGAATTACACCGCGACCGTGTTTTGGATGCCCATATGCGTCGCGCGAAGGTCTTCGAAAAGTCGAAGAAACGCAAGACTCGGAAGCTTGCAACAAAACTCTACGAGTTGATTGTCGATGAGTACACCAAGGCACCCGGCATGAAATCGGCCCCCTATGCGGCCGAAGCAGATTTTCAGCTGATTCAGCCGAAATTTGATAGCTACCGTAAGATTCAGTTTGTGGGCAGTTCCAAAAAGCAACAAGAAGCTCTGAAAGCGAAGTTCGAAACTCTGAAAGAAGTTGAGAAAGAGTATTCGAGGATGCTCGGATATAAGCAGGCTGACTGGTCGCTTGCGTCGCTTTACCGCATCGGTATGCTCTACTACGAAGCTGTTAAGACAATGCTGAATTCGGAGTGTCCTCCGGATGTCAGAAAGCAGGCTGCGTCACTTGGCCTTCTCGAGGAAGAAATTTGTGACGAGTATAAGATCGCTCTGGAAGAGAAGGCTTACAACATCGAAGACAAAGCGGTTCAGGCATTTGAATTCGTGATTAACAAGGCGCGTGAATTTCAGATTGTGAATCAATGGACTCAGCAAACCCTTGAACGTCTCAATGAGCTTCGTAAGACCGAATGGCCGCTTCAGAAAGCTGCGAAGAAATTCATCGCAACTGAAGCTTTTATCCGTCCGACACTACTTTCGACCACGGGCGATGTACTAAAGGCACCGGCACCGCCAGAAGAGCCCGAACCGGAGCCAGAGACCGTCGATGAAGAAACCTCTGAGGGTGCCGAAGATTCAGAGGCTCCCTCCGGTGAAGCAACCGCTCCAGCAGAAGGCGGTGAGGCTCTAGCGCCTGACGCAACTACCCCAGCAGAGGGTGGTGAAGTCCCAGCGTCTGACGAAGCCAAGGGAGCGACGGAGGGCGTAAGCCCTGAAGCTGGCACGACAACGGAAGCAACCGCCGTAGAAGAGCAGGGAACCGTTGCTGGCGAGACGACTCAAGCAGAAGGTGCCGATGAACAAGGTACTGCGCCTGAGACTGAAACTGGGCCGAGTCCGGGTGCTGAGTCTGATAATACGGCTGAAGGTGATGAGGGAGCGGGTGATAAATCCTCAGAGCAGGATGAAGACGCTAAAAGTGAAGAGGCTGGCGCGGAAGGTGCGCCGTCTGACACCCAAGAGACCGATACCCCAGCATCCGATACTACCGAGACAGATAGCGGAGAGACTCCATGAACCGGCTAACGCGCTTTGGCCTTACGTTTCTATTTAGCTGGGGCCTCAATGCCTGCGGGACGACTGCTTCACCGGAAGACGTGGCCGTCGCACCTGAACCGGAGGTCGTTGAGCCAGTTGAGGAGACTGCATCTGTCGAAGAGACTGAAGAAGCGCTTGAAGAACCGAATATCGAAGTCGTCTCCAACATGGATGAAGACTCTTCTACCAAGACGGCTGAAGAATCGGTGGACGAAGTCCAAGCCGAGGAAGTACCAGCTGAAGAGGGTGCAGTAGCTGAAGCCGCTTCAGAAGAGTCCGTGGAGCCGACCGAGCCGACTTCAGAACCAGTCGACGCCCCGCCGAGTGCCAGTGACCTCTATTGGGCAAGCATGGGTCAGTTAAATGCGGAGCTGGATTATGAAAGCGCCCTCGAGACCGCTGAGAAGCTCGTAGAATCCGACACGACCGGCTTTGCAAAGTTTGACGTCGCGGTTTTAAAAGACCGCAAGGGCGACGCTGATGAGGCACTTCGATTACTCGATGAGGTCATTGCCGCAGGGGTGCCCGCCTCGATCCCAGCTCTGGATGCAAAACTCAGCGTCCTCACCCGCCAGAATCGGGGCACTGAGCTTGAAAGCTATCTCCGAGAAAATTGGAAAGACACGGTTGAAACCATTCCTTACGCGGCAATATTGGGACGTCTCCTCCTCGACCAAGGTCAGTTGGAAGACGTCTTTAAACTCAGCTTAGCCATCTTACGCCTCCAAGAAAAAAGCGCTCCAGCTCTTGCGCTCATTGGACGGTACTACATTCGCAAGGAGAACTCCGAGCTCGCAAAAGTTGCACTCCGCGACTCGATTGCTATCTCGGATACCTCCGACATTGTTCATTATGAACTTGGGATGCTCTACTTAAAGGAAGAGCAGCTTCGCTGGGCTCTCAATGAATTCGAGGCAGCAGCCTTACTTGCACCGCACGTTCCAGAGTACCGAAATAACTTGGGTGTAATTCAGACTGAGCTGGGTGCCTTCCTCGGTGCAATCACGAATTTGGAAGCCGCAGTTAAATTGGAGCCGTCGCACGCTGGATATCACTTAAACCTTGGAACCGCTTACCGAGGCGATCAGCGCTTTTTGGATGCTAAGAATTTCTATGACAAGGCCCTAGAACTCGACGCCGCGCTCTTCGATGCCCACTTCAATCTGGGTATCCTGCTCATGGAAAATGAGATCGACGGCCTCGAACTTAGCAACGAAGAGGTCGCTGCAGCATTCTCAGACTTTGAACCGAAGGATCTCACCGCACTTATTCGACTAAAGAAGGCACTTTGGCACCTCAACGAATATGGAACGCTCGCTCAACCTGAGGGAGACGCGAAGCTTCGCCTTGATGAGTATCTTGAGAGAGCAACCTCCCTGGCGGAGCGTGCCGAGAGTACCTTGAACAGGATTCGTAAGCGCCGAGAGCGTCAGGCAAAGCGAGAGGCTAGAAAAGCCAAGCGTGAAGCTGAAGAGAAAGCCGCCGCTGAGGCTGAGGCCGCCGCTGCCGCCGCTGCTGAAGCTGCCGCTGCTGCCGAGGCCGCTGCCCAGGCAGGTGAGGCTGCCCCAGGCGGTGAGGCCGCCCCTAGCGAAGAGGCCGCCCCTAGTGAAGAGGCCGCCCCTAGCGAAGAGGCCGCCCCTAGTGAAGAAACTGCCCCTAGCGAAGAGGCTGCCCCTAGCGAAGAAGCTGCCCCTAGCGAAGAGGCTGCCCCTAGCGAAGAGGCTGCCCCTAGCGAAGAAAGCGCGGACAACGAGTAAGCGAAATTAAAAGAACTCGAGGCTCGACCCGCTCGATATTCAACGAACTTTTGATAAATTCGACTATTGAGTTGATGACAAAACACGAAATGATCACAAGAAAATTTATCGAATTATCAAGGCGTTGGACTAAGGAAAGAACGTCTGATGTCGGTAAGGGTAGGAAAAAAGGCGCCAGTGCGTTGACCTGAGAACTTCCAGGGAGCAATACTGCGTCTCAATTCTAGGAGCATCTGGGAAAAAGGGTCCCAGAGAATCCTATGGGGGATGTGAATATGAAAATCTGGATCATGACGATTGCCGCCGTCATTGGGCTCTCGATGCTATCGAGCGTTGCCCTGGCACAGGGCAAAAACGTCATTCGCCTTGAGGCCATCAAGGTCGAGGGTCGCATCCAGAAGCCGCAGGCATTCTACATCTTGCAAAGAAGCACGTTGAACTTTGAAAGCTTGGAGCTGAAGCAGAGCTTCATTCCGAAGGTTTTAAAGTCGATTGATAAGGAACCATTTTAACAAACAGTATCGACCGGCTTTTCGGTCACAAGTAGGAGGCCTATTCTCATGGGTGCGATTAAAGAATTCTTTTCAAGTGGTGGTGAGTTTATGTGGCCGATTCTCGCGGTATCGGTTGTCGGTATTGCGATCATTGCCGAGCGCGTTGCGCGTCTTTTCTTCCGCTACAGCGTAAATGCAAATCAGTTCATGGCGCAGATCCAAAAGCTCGTCATCTCTGGGAACATCGACCGTGCGATCAAGCTTTGTAACGCTGAGCCAAATGCTGCTCTTCCACGCGTTATCAAGGCTGGTCTTACCCGCGCTAACAAAGGTGAAACTGAAATTCTCTCAGCAATCGAAGAGGCAACTCTTGAGGTTGTTCCAGAGATCACCAAGCGTACACCAAGCCTTCAAGCGGTTGCTAACGTTGCAACTCTTCTCGGCCTCCTCGGTACCATCGTCGGTCTGATTCAGGCGTTCGACGCGGTTGCAACTGCACCTGCCGATCAAAAGACCACCATGTTGACCGCATCTATCGCGGTTGCGATGAACACCACCGCTTTCGGTCTCATCGTCGCGATTCCAACCCTCGCGGCTTACACCTTCTTGAACAACACTGTTAAGCGCATGATCGACGAAATCGACCAGTACTCAGTGAAGCTTCAGAACCTGCTTATCACCCGCGGCAAGGGCACACAGAGCCCGCTCGACCGTCAGTAAGAGCAGTTTGTAAGTCTATGGTTCGGGCTCCCAGCTCAGCTGGGAGCCTCTCTTTCTCTCGCTACTTATGATGAGGCACAAACATGGCTAAGAAGCCCTCAGAGCGACGAAATTACGAAGATGAGGATATGGAGTTGAACCTAACTCCGATGATGAACCTCATCTCGCTTTTGATTCCGTGCTTGCTTATCTCGATGGTATTTGTCGAAATTGCGACCATTAACGTAACTGCGCCTGCGATCGGTAGCGCTTCAGATGGTGACCCACCAGAAAAGCCCGATAAGCCGCCACTTAACTTGGTCGTTACCATTACGGACAAGGGCTATACATTGGCCGCATCCGGTGGTGTTCTCCCTGGCGTCGCTCCAGCTGAAGGTGGCGAAGCGACTGGTCCAACCATTCCGCTGAAGACCGCCGAAGTGGGATGTGTCCGCTACGTTGGTACAGTACCACCGCCACGCGCGATTAACGGTACTCAGTCGCCATGTGCAGATCCTAACGCGCAGAAGCAATTTCAAATTTATGACAACGCGAAGCTGACTGAGATGCTTGTCGCTATCAAGGACGCGTTCCCAGACGAGCAACGTGTAACGATTGCTGCCGAGTCGAGCGTCGAATTTGAAGCACTTACTGATGCGATGGACGCTGCGCGTGAGCAAAAAGAAGAAGGCGGAACCAAGCGAGAACTTTTCCCTGAAGTAGTTCTTAGCCCAGGTCTAACCTAAAGGACGACGAGTTATGAGTGAGAAGCAAGACGCAATCCCAGAAGGGATCAACGAGTTGCCCGATCCGTCGGCGTTTGCAGCGCCAGAGGGTGAGACACGCCGCAAGAAAAAGCAGCGCGACCTCATCAAGCCGGAGCCGCTAAGTATCAACTCTTTGATGGATATCATGACCATTCTATTGGTCTTCTTGATTAAGAGTTATTCTTCGGATCCTGTAACTTTGAAGCAAACGGAAGACCTGAAGCCTCCGTTTTCAAGTTCGCAATTGAAGCCAGATCCATCGACGACGATGACACTCACCCTAAAGGGAGTTCTCGTGGACGATGAACCTGCGGTTCAAATTGCGACCTCTGACGGCCAAATTGCCGAAAGCGATCGCGAAGGTGGTGGTTTCCTAATCTCCCCAGTGTTTACCAAGCTCGAAGCAGCGGTTGAGCATCAAAAAGAGATTGCCAGCTACAACGCATCGGCTGAGTTCAAAGGGCTTTTGACGATCATCTCCGATCGCAATGTGCCATTCAGCTTGATCAGTCAGGCGATGTATACTGCGGGACAGGCGGGCTTTACGAAGTTCAAATTTCTTGTAGTCAAAGGTGGTTAAGACCTCCTAAGGATCGGGATTTTTCCGAACTTCCTTCAATGTTTTCCTTCCTGTTAAATTCCAAGTCCGTTCTTTCCGTGAAATCTCGATTTATTAGTACAAACTGGGGTTCTCAGGCCTTTTTTCGGCCTCTGGGATGGGCTAGGTTCGAGCAGGGTGCTCCGTTGTTGGGGCCAGCTACTTATTAGAGTGAGGTAGAAGATGGCAGGTAGTGCAGGTGGTGCGCAAAGCCGTGTACTAAGAGCTTGTATCTTTTTGAGCGGACGGGTTGTTGATGACCGTCGCCTAAAGTCGAGCGAATCGTTGAGCCTTGGCAGTCGTGCGAACAACACAGTGACGATCCGTGAGGCAAATCTGCCCGAGAGTCATACGCTCTTTCGCCCCAAAGGTGACGGCTACGAGCTCGTTGTGAGCGGTAAGATGAGCGGTACCGTATCGATCGACGGTGACAGTGCTCCAGTAGATATTGAGTCGCTGAAACAACAAGGGCTCTTGCAGAAGTCCGGTAATGAGTTTGTGATGACTTTGTCATCCAAGCACCGCGGCACCATTGTTATCGATGACGTCTCAGTCATCTTTCAATTTGTAACGCCGCCGCCGGTTCCACCGAAGCCGAAGCTGCCTGCTTCAGCACGAGGCACCCTTGCGCAGCAGATCGATTGGAACTTTGCAGCGATTTTGATTGTCTCATTTATCTTTCACTTTGGCGGCATTGGTTATGTGAACACACTGCCCACGCCTCCTAAAGAGACTTCCATCGATACCATCGATGAGCGCTGGGCTGCTCTGATTGTTCCCGAAAAGAAGCCGAAGCCGAAAGAGCCAAAGAAGCCAAAGGATAAGCCAAAGGACGACAAAAAAGACGACTCTAAGTCGAAAGAGAAAGTCGCCGAGAAAAAAGAAGATAAACCAATCGAAAAGCCCACGGCTAAGCCGAAGCCCGTGCGCAGCAAGCAGCAGCGAGACCAAATTGCGAAGAGCCTCGAGAATAAGGGTATCTTGGCGGTACTCGGAGCGGTCGGTGGAGACTCTGCCGGTGGAGCTATCGCCGATGTTCTTGGTGAGGGCTCGGTCGGCGGTGGTGACCTAGACGCTGCCTTTGAAGGAATTGCCGGTGTCGGTGTCGCGACTGATGCCAACCAGCGAACTAAGCGTGGCGGTGCATCAGGTGAAGCTGCAACCATCGGAGGCCTGAAGACTCAAGGGGGCGGTAAGGTCAAAAAGGCTAAGAAAGAGAAGCGCCTGGTCGGTAAAGCGAAATTCGGTGACTTGGACGTCGATGGCTCACTGGACTCGGGTTCCATCGCTAAGGTCGTTCAGAAGCGTATGAAGTCAATTCAGGGCTGCTATAACAAAGAGCTGAAGCGAGATCCTTCGCTCAAGGGTAAAGTCGAAATTGAGTTTACGATTGGCGAAAATGGTCGCATTGAGGAAGCGCTTACCGTTGGCAATACGATGGGTAACAAGACTG
>JAYYQC010000017.1:0-4733 GCA_036128675.1 Myxococcota bacterium
GTCCTGCGCCAATGTCGCCGGCATCTTTTTTATCGTCATCGAACTGTCGTGTTGTGAGACGTCGGTTGTCGTAGCCAATCAAGCGATACTCGCCAACGTGATCAGGATTGAACTCGAGTCGAAGCTTGACGTCTTTGGCAACTGTATTCAGTGTTCCGCCCGCTCTCTGTACCAACACCCGGTGGGCCTCGAGCTTAGAGTCGATATAGCTGTACTTTCCATTTCCGTGGTCGGCTAGACGTTCCAGGTGATGGTCTTGATAGTTGCCTCGGCCAAAGCCGAGGACTGAGAGGAATACTCCAGACTCTCGTTCTTTTTCGATGAGCTTCACCAGTGACCCTTGATCGCTTATACCAACGTTGAAATCACCATCAGTTGCCAAAATGACACGGTTCATTGCGCCCCATTCGAAACGTTGTTTCGCGAGGGAATACGCAGTTCTAATGCCATCTGCTCCTGCCGTGGAACCACCAGCATGAAGACTTCGAAGTGCAGCTTGAATCAATGCCTTTTGGTTACCACGGGTGGGCTGAAGCGTGATGCCGCTATGGCCTGCGTACGTTACGATTGAGACAGTATCTTCAGCTCGAAGGTTCTCGGTGAGCATCAGGAGTCCATCGACCAAAAGCGGCAGCTCTCTACGCATCGACCCGGATGTATCAATGAGGTAAACGAGATTTAGAGGAGGGAGGTCGGCCGGATGAACGGTCTCGGTTTCCACGCGCACCTGTAAGAGGTAGTTGCTTGGGTTCCAGGGGCATGGCGCCCAGGAAGTGCCGACCGCCACCGGATGCGAATCATCCTTCGCGATGGGCTCATATTGAAAATAGTTCAAGAACTCCTCAATTCGAATAGACGATGGAACCGGTAGATTGCCGTTTTGAAGGTAACGCCGAGCGTTTGTGTAAGAGGCGGTATCCACATCGGTGGAAAACGTTGAAAAGGGCGTTTCGAGAGGGTCCGCGAACTCACTCTCGGCATGGTGTTGGTAACCTTCACGATTCATCGGCGGCTGCGATAAATGGCCAACATGCATCTTCGCTGGTTGTCGAGATGACATCATTTTCATCTTACCCCGACGCTGACCCATCGACGCGCCGTGACCCGATGCTTTCAGTCCCGCCGCAGACCTGCCGGTTGGAGAACCGACGGAATCAAGGGTACCGCTGTTAAAGGGCATTGTCGTCTGAGTCTCGGGTAATGCGCGCACGCCATCAACGGCGAGGTGCTCGGCAAAGACTTCTTTACTTGCTCTCGTCTTCTCTGTTGCACGCGGCACTTCGAGCCCAGCCTCTTGCCCGGTCGTCAAAGAGCCTGAGGTATCGGGGGTATCGATGCTGGGTTGGCCGTCGGTAGGAGTCATCGTCGAAGAGATTTCCTCACGCGCGGCTTGTGGCTGCTCAGCCGATTGCTCGACGGTTGGTCCGTGCGGTTGAGTCTGGCCCTCCCGATGCTCTACCATTGAGCTACACGCGAGCGCCGATGTGAAGACTGTGACGGCCGTAAACGAACGAACAACTAAGGTATGCATGATAGACTCCTTACAGATAGCATTCGAGATAGGTATCGAAAGCTCGATGAAGATCCGGACACGGTCATGTGATGGGAGAAACTGTGCCTACTGAACCTTTGGCTGAGTCGGAGCTCGACCAGGCCCTTCGAGCGCTTCTGATACCGCCGCTGGAGGCCTCCAGTGGTGCGGCTTTGCCAAGTCTCCAAGGGTTTGAATGTCTTACTCGGCTTGGCCAGGGGGGAATGGGCGCGGTGTACCTAGCTCAGCAGGATCTTCCCCGGCGGCTTTGCACTGTGAAGCTGATACCGAAATGGGAGGGCCAGGCGATTGAGCGGGAAGCGCACCTAAGTGCGCGGCTTGAGCATCCAGGGATCGCCCGCATTTATTCGGTTACTTGGACCGAGGATGCGCTGGCACTGGTTGGTGAGTGGGTGGATGGCTATCCGTTAAGTGAAATCCTACGCATTGCTCCAAAAGTATCAGCGGCGAGTGAGGAAACCTGGGTGAGTGCCGCGCTTCGCGAGCTTGAACTCGATGACGGTACCTTCCAGGGAAAGGGTGTGACTCCGCCGAGCTCGGTTGTCGTCGACTGGATGAGGCAGGTGGCGTCAGCCCTGCGTTATGCGCATGAGCGCGGTGTGACTCATTGTGATATTAAACCATCCAATCTTATGCTTCGACGCGATGGCCGCGTTGTACTGATTGATTTTGGGATTGCAACCATGGGGGACGGTGCCCCTGCGAGCGAGGGTAGTTTCGTGGGAAGTTTTGGTTATGCCGCACCAGAACAACTCCACGGGCGACATGCCGACATTGGGCCCGCAACCGATGCTTTCGCAATGGGAGCGACGTTTCTGCAGCTCTTCACCGGTGTGAAGCCTTTCGACGCCCAAACTTTGGCGGAACGAATCGCCACCGTTGATGAGCCACCTAAACTACTTCGAGACCTACCGTCGCGTCGCCTTCAGGATTTACTTGCGCGTCTCCTACATCGAGACAGTACTGAACGCTTAGCGGAAATGGATACGGTTCTAAGAGAGCTTGGGGAAGGAGCACCGAGCTCATCGGAAAGTTTAACTCTTCGTCAACCGAAGGCGCTGTTGGGATGGAAGGTTGCTGCTGCGGGGCTGGTCATTCTGCTGGCTTTCTTATCCTATCGTTACACAGACTTGGAGCAGCGGTACGAGGGCATTCGCATTGAGAAGCGCGATACGCTCGAATCCATCCAGACATCTATTGTTCGTCACAGTGTTTCCGTCGCATTCCGTCGGTATTTGACAACATGTTTTATAACCGAAGATGTTCGACCCGGAACGGTACCCTCGACTCTAAAGTTTCGTGCGCGCATGACCCTCGAAGGCAAGCTCACCAATGTTCAGTTGGACGGTGTCGATGACGAACGTGTCCGGTTTTGTGTGATGGCTACGATGCTTAAGGTGCAGATCCCTTCATCACGATTTTTGGATAGACGGGATGTTTCCTTTGAGATTCATGGAGACTCTTGGCGATGAACCGTACAAATTGCGTCCTTGGTTTCTTCTTTCTCTTCTCATTTGGGTGCGCCTCGATGTCTCCAAGAGAGGTGAGATCTGAAGAAGTTAAACTTGAGGCGACCGAGGAAGCTGAACTTTCGCCGGCTCCCGAGTCGCTGTCGCTTGGGGCGATGGATACTGCTTCAGGCAACGAAGTGAGGGTACTCAGTATCGACGGAGTAGCAGAGCGTCCAGGTAAGCAGTTAGAGGTGGGTAGCGGTGGTCTAGGTGCAGGTAGCCAAAAGGGTTTTAAGCCCTCTTCTGGCGCAAAATCATCGGTGCGTAGACAAAAAGCAAAGCCAAGGAGTGCGCCACAAAGAATGGAGAGCGCTCGGGGCGCTAAGACGACCTGTGGCGATGTCCTAGGAGGAGATTATTGGGCTGAGCGTCTGCGCGTTGACCCAGCTCTGCAGCGTTTCTTTCAAGCTCAGTCGCAGGCACCCTTCGAAGTATCTGTCTATCGCCGGGTCTCATCATCTCCGGAAGAATTTGCGCGGGTCTTTCACATGGATGAACCTGCGCGCCGGATCAGCTTTGTGGTCGAAACGCCCTCCAAAAGGACTGAGGTCTCCGACTTTGTCTATGAGGTTCAATTACTGAATCGTTCCGATGAGACCGCTGAATATTGCTTGAAGCATTGGTGAGGCGGACTGATTGGTCATACCGGAGCTTCCTAATGTGTCCTTCTTGGCAGGATTTACACACTTTCTTTGAATCAGGGACTGAACTTTTACGTTGAAGAGTCGACACGTGAGATGCCAATGGGCATTCAAAGCTCACGGAGGCTTTGCTTGATGGTACGTTTAATTCGGTCGCTACTCTTTTGTGCGTTTGCCCTCGGGGTAACCTCCGCGTCGGCCCTCGCCTCTAAGATTCAATTACCCGACGACTACGCATCGCTGAGATGTCTACCCGCCTACGATGGAGACGATTGTTTGCCGACGGGATACGTACGCGCTTTGGCCTCAAAGAGTGATGCCGACCGAGAGCTTTGGGAGCTCGAACTTCTGATCGACTCGATGAACGACAAGGTGGCGGAACCGAGACTTCGCGACTTTATGAAACGCTATCCTCGGCGTTATGAACCCACCTGGATGATGTCCAAAAATTTCTACTTTCGGGCTGAACAATTACCGGCCGAAGATATTGCAGGGCGAGAAGCTGCACTCGAAAAGGGAATTGAATGGGCGGAAAAATGTCTTGAATTGAGACCACTCGATGCAAATTGCAACGTCTTTTATGGTGCTCTGTTGGCTCGGCTCTCAACGACGCGGGGCATTGTTCGCTCGGTCTTTAACGGTCCTAGGGTGCACACTGCGTGGAGTAAAGTTGTCGAATCTCGCCAACACTATCGATACCCATCGACGAATACCGCGTTGGGAGGAGCCAGCTACGGTCTAGGTATCCTCTACCGTTTGGCTCCGGATGCCTGGTGGATGTCGACATTTTTCGGTTTTCGTGGAGATATTGATCGCTCGATTCAGATGCACCTTCTGGCCCGAAGCACCAAAGATGATCAGGTAGAGCTCTACACCGAACTTGCGGCATCCTATTATTGTAAGTGGAAGAGGACTGAATCGAAGACTGCGCGTCAACGCGGAGACGAGATGGTGAAGACCTGTTTAGGTAGTAAAGCGATGGATGCCATTAACGAGGTTAGCCAAGCGCACTGTCGACGCCTCAAGGCA
>JAYYQC010000018.1:0-7907 GCA_036128675.1 Myxococcota bacterium
GCCTGAAGAACTTCGAGTTCCTCCATCATTTCGAGGGCGGTATAACAGCCTTCAACCGCATGGTTATTGTGCTCAATCGGCGCGCCGAAGAACGCCATAATTGCGTCGCCCATGTATTTGTCGAGCGTTCCGTTATTCTTAAAAACCAGGTTTGTCATTGGCGTGAGGTACTCGTTGAGAAGCTCACTCAGTGCTTTTGCGTCTAGCTGCTCACTGATGGTTGTAAAGCCACGAATATCCGAGAAGAGGACGGTACAGTTGGCTTTCTTGCCACCGAGTTGCAGCTGCTGTGGATCGGTCAGGACCTGGTCGACGACGTTTTTCGAGAGGTAGTATTGGAAAGCTTTTCGAATCTCTCCCTTTTCCTTCCCTTCGGTTAGATAGCCGTAAACCGTTAGGCCCAGAAAGATTGATACACACATCAATGATGGGTACACGATGAGAACCCAGTAGCCTTTTGGGAAAAAGAAGAGTTGGTCTACAGCATAGATGCCGCCAATAACCAAAATCAATTCAACCAGCGCTGTGTATGGTCTCAGTTTAGGAATAGAGAACGCTAGGAATAGCCCGATGATGATATAGGCCAAAACCTCGAAGAAAGCCATCAAAGGGGGGCGCTGTAAAAACACCTCATCGAGGATATTTTGTACAACCATTGCATGCGTATACACCCCAGGTGTCGCGGGTGAGAAAGGGTTTGGCCGGTTATCGTAGAGTCCAAGAGCCGTCATTCCAACGAGGACGACCTTCCCCTCGTAGAGACTCGGGTCGACCGAGCCATCGAGAAAGCTGGCGATTGAATAGGTCGGAAAAAACTCTTCTGGTGTGGTGTAGTATCGGATCAGCATCCGACCTTCTCGGTCGGTTGGTACGGTTTCAAAACCACCTAAATTCACGCCTTGAAGGTGGTCCGATTCGGTAAACCCCGCGGTCTGCAAGAGGACTGGTTCCACCGCAGACTCGTTGTAGAGTGCGGCCGCTTGCGCTGAGAGAGAAGGCATCAGGAAATTTTCATATTTGAAGACCAAAGGCATGCTACGGATGGGACCATCTGGGTCGGGGATAGCGTTGAATGAGCCAACAAACTGAGCTTCATTCCGGAGAATTTCGAGGGGAAGGTGAAAGCCTTCCCACGTGACATTCTCGATATCGAGCTCCTCAATGGGGCGTGATGCAGGTGTGAACTGGGCGATTTCCTGGTCGTCAATAAGGATAATTGCCGGGTCGAAGACCGTGTTAACACTGTAGCGTCGTGCGTCTTTGCGAAGGTTCGCCATGTCTTCGAGGGTGAGGTCGATAAAGTCTTCAGTGGAGCGATACCCCATCATGCCGAGTACGGTATTTGGATGGCTCTTAATCGCTGCTGCCATCAACTCATCGGGATTGCTAACACCGATTTCATCATCGATCCGCTCGAGGAACTCGCGGCTGGAGTCTCTCAGATCCTCGACAAGCGGCAATAAGCGTTGGCGTTCTTTTGCGGTGAGGGTCTTTTGAAGCTTTTCTTCGAGGAGCGCGAGTCCACCATCGGGACCTAACTTTGAGTCCAGGAGCTTTTGTCGAAGCCGCTGCACGCTTGGACGCACGTTGTTTCGGTCTTCGTCGACGAATGCGACGTCAAATGCGATGACGGAGGCGCCACCTTCACCCGCAGTTCGAATGAAGTCACCGGTCAAAGAGCGTGGCCAAGGCCACAAACCGTACTTTTCAACCGACTTCTCATCGATACTCGCAATAACGACCTGCGGCTCGGGAAGCTCGTCAGCGCTTTGGTTGTTGAATTTAAAGTCGAGGGCAGAGCGGTCGAGTTCACGAATCGGCCCATAGGACGAGAGCGTCGAATCAGTATCAGGATCGATCTCAATTTTTAGGTGGACCAGGGAGAAGACCACAACCATCGTGAGTGATATGAGATAAGGGGTTATTTTTTTCACGTTGGAACTCTCATCGTGTCTGGACTATGGGCTACCCACACTAGGTACATATCTAAAACTTGAGATAGAGTCAGCTACTAAGATGGCGGACAACCGATGATGGCGAGAGTTCGATGAATTGGTTTAGGCTCCTACTACTGCCGCTGACGCTGGTCTATGGGACTCTCATAGCTCTACGTCGTAAACTCTATCGAGTCGGTGTCTTCTCCTCGAGCAGTGTGCGTACTCCAAGCATTTCGATGGGGGGCCTCCACGTTGGCGGATTAGGTAAGACGCCTCTCTCATTTCATGTGCTTGAGCGTCTTCAGTCCCATGGCTTTAAACCTGCCTTTCTTTCTAGAGGCTATGGTCGCACAACAGAGGGAGTCCTTGTCCGTCGACCCGGCGAGGCATTGGACGCGCGACGCTTTGGAGATGAGCCGACGATGCTGGGAGAACGTATGCCTGAGCTCGCACTCGCCGTTGCTGAAAATCGATGTCTTGGTGCGACCAAACTCGAGCAAACGTTCTCGCCTGATTGCATTGTGCTTGATGACGCGTTCTCGCATTTAGCGTTCCAAGCCTCGTTGGACTGCATTGTTCTGCCCGCGGATCCGCTGTGTTGGTTTGAAACTCTTCAGATGCCCACTGGTACCATGCGTGAAGGCTGGTCTGCGCGGGGAATGGCCGAACACACACTTTATTGGTTTCATGCGCGGCATGGGCTGGCATCCGTCTCCGAGCTTCATCCCCGCGTGCGTGACATTTGGAATAGTATCGATTCGGGGAAGCGCATTCTAACCGGCACCTCTCTGCGCGTGATGGATATCTGGGGGGCCTCGGATGCGGCACCAGGACCTATCTTTTTGAGTGCCGGCATCGCGCGTCCTGACGGGTTCAGTCGATCGGTCGGCGAGCTAGGCTGGGAGGTACGTGGGCACCGCTGGCATCGAGATCATGTAGTCTGGACGGAAACACTCTTTGCTGATGCGCTCAGCGAAGCCAAGAAGAGCAATGCTTCCCTTGGTATCACCCTGAAAGACGCGGTGAAGCTACGCGACCTCAGACATCTAGTTGAAGGCATAGAGGTTGTCGTCTTTGAGCCGCAGATCGCGTGGGTGGAAGGAGAAAACTACTTCGACGAGGTACTTCGCTGCGTTGTATCGAACCAATCAGCCTCTCTAGGCCGAGGACTTAGTAAAACGCCGTGAAGCCAACTCCGCCACGCTGCGTAAGCGGATCGCTGGTGTTCGGAAGCAACCATAGCACGCTCTCGGTAAAGAGATGCAGCGCAAAATTACGGTCGACAATCCATTCCAATCCAAATCGCCCTTGAAGTGAACCAATATTAGGGTGGGGCATGTAGGCGACGGCATTTGATTCGCCGTTCGGACAGTCCTCGATATTCGAGCAAGCCTCGTCCACGTCTCCAACGAGGTAGAAGAGTCTCGTATAGCTCATGCCTGGCTGGATATACGGGCGGACACGGTCGGTAGCGAGGTAATAACGGACGCCCATTGAGGTCTCGAGGCCGATCGTGTTTCCGATCTGTTGTTGCGCTCGGTCACCAAAGGCGGCCGCGGCACCGGACGAACCAGTTCCTAAGAACCCCATCCCAAAGCCCAGCGAGATCCACCAACGGTCATGTCCGAGTTTTTGATTGTAGGCGACACTTAAGTTGCCCTGCCATTTTATGGGGTTACCGCGTTTTTCCGGGTCGGTCTGAACCATGTTTTCGTCGGTTAAGCTGCCCTCGGCAAACGTGAATCCTGCGCCAGCATCAAGGGTTAGACTGTTGTTTCGGTACTGCGCGTAGGCGTCGTCTCCATACGAGAGACAGAATAGGAGTAGCGCACCGATCAGGGACCTTGTCATACGTGAATCAGTCATTGCTCTGACTATCGCCGGTAGGGCAGCATAGTGTCAACGAAGGTAACCCGGCTGGGCTGGGCAAAGGAGCGATGTCATGGTGGCGAAATGGCTGGTGACCAACGGGCTGACACTGCGAAATGTGTTGGCCACTATGGTTGTAGGATGCGGGCTGGCCGGTTGTTGGCTGATGCCTCGACCGGAGATCAATCCACTAGCGATCGAGCACAATACATTCTGCGCGGAGTATTATCAGCAAGGCCTTCTCAACGAGGCGGAGAGCCGCTGCCAGTTGGCAATCGAATTTGCTCCAACGTACGCCGAGCCTCACAACCTCCTTGGGCTTATCGCACATGCGCGAGGTCAGCGGCCGGTGGCGATGGAATTCTTTAAAAAGGCGCTCTCATACAAAGATGACTTTGCTGAGCTGCATAGCAATATCGGAACGATTCTCTTGGAAGATGGGAGGATTGATGAAGCGTGCGATGCGTTTAAAGAGGCGCTTGGCATTGACCCTGGCTTCGTCGTAGCACGTCGCAATTTAGGATATTGCCACTTCCGTCAAAACGATGTTCCAGCCGCTGGTGCCGAGTTCCTTAAGTGTGTTGAACTCAATCCTGGCTACTGTGATTGTCGAATGGGGCTTGGGATTGTGTCACTAACCAAGAAGGACCTACAGACCGCGAAGTCTCACTTTCAGAAGCTTACGGATGTTTGCCCCGACTATCCCGAGGGCTTTTATAACCTTGGTACAACTTACAGACAGCTGGAGCGATGTCAGGAGGCTGCTGCATCTTATGCTCGAGCTATCGCTCTCAAACCGAACTATTTAGAGGCAAAGAGAGAGCTGAGCGAAGCCAGCCAATGTATGGCTCTCCAAGATGGTGCGGTGAAGGTTTATGCCGAGATGATCGGCAAGAACCCCAGTGACCCTCAGCCTCACTTCGAGCTGGGTCGGCTTTTTGAGGAGCGCGGCGATCTTGAACGTGCGGCGAATGAGTACGAGACAGCCATTAAACTCAATCCTAAATGGGGCCGCGCCTGGTATCACCTAAGTAAGGTGTACGACCGACTTCTGCGTTCAGCTGACCTTCTTTTATCCTGTCGAAACTTCCTGGACGTTGCTGATTCCCGTGACATGCCCGACGAGCGCGGTTGGTGCTTGTCGCGTATCGATGCTTTGCGTTAAAAGCGGTTCAAGTTAGAAAGGTTTTGGGGTGATCAGGCTTACCGCAGTCATTGAATACGATGAGGGTCGACGTCAGGCCATTGCTTATGAGTCTGAAGAATCAATCGTATCGATTGGTCGTGACGAGGGGGTCAACTTTAGGATTCCTCTGGCTACGGTCTCACGGCAGCACGCCCGGATCACACGGATCGATGGCCTTTATTTTATAGAAGACCTTGGTTCAGCTCATGGCACTCTGGTCAATGGAAGAAAACTGAACCCTCAAGAACGTTCGAAGCTCGCGGACGGGGACATGGTCGAGCTTACCAAGGCCGTGATCACGTGTAATATCGAAGCACCAGAACTGGCAGTCGATGAATCGGAGATGACGCAGGCGATAGCGTTCCGCGCGGTCGAGGGGTTACTAGGTAAACTTGACGATGCATCCAAAGAACTTCCCTTTTTCCGCGTGCTCACTGCGGAAGATGAAGGTCGAAAATTCGAGCTCGAACCCGCCCTAAGTGAATGGCATCTCGGACGCTCCAAAGCGTGCCAATTTGTGCTATCGAATCCCAATGTTTCACGAAAGCATGCGGTGATTCACCGTGATTGGCGTGGATTTACCATTGAGGATGCAGGTTCGCGAACCGGTATTCTGGTTAACGGGGCCGAGGTTTCGGGCGCGCATCGACTTGCTGATCGCGATGAGGTCACCTTAGGACCGGTCAAGCTCTTGTTCATGGACCCAGACCAAGAGTTGGTCTCTGCCCTGAAAGATGTACCGGGGTTTAGTCTCGACGAAGGGCCGTCCCGGGTAGATTTGCCGGTGGTAGGGGATGGGGATGGTGAGTCTCTGGTCAGTGAGGATGGTGCGGATGAGGTCGTTGGCGTCGATTTGCCTACCGATGAAGAGCCAGCCCCCGACGACGAAGCAGCACAACAAGATGTTGAAGCCGAGGATAGCGCCTGGGCGAGTGCCATTGACCCATCACTGCTTGAGGCGGAGTCGGGTCGCAAGAAAGTCGACACCTTGGTCTTATTAGGGGTGACCGCGTTGCTGGGCGTGGTGATTCTTCTGGTCTTTGCTTTCCTGACCTAATCTTCATCATGCCAAAAACGAAAAAAGGCCTGACAAAGTCAGGCCTTAATCCGTTCAAGCTCTTTGCCCCTCTTAAGGAAGAGGGTTCTTCTTGATAGCTGGACGAACAAGCAAGTAGCCGTTCTTTCCGCCTGGAACTGAACCACGAACTAGAATCACGTTGTCCTCTGGACGAATCGCGATAACTTCAAGGTTCTGTGTGGTGACGCGCTTATCGCCCATGTGACCAGCCATTCGACGTCCCTTGAAGACGCGACCAGGCCACTTACGACAACCGATAGAACCACCGTGACGGAAGAATTCGTGGGTACCGTGGGTTGCAGGGAAACCTGCGAAGTTGTGACGCTTCATGACACCTGCGAAGCCGCGACCTTTGCTCCGACCAGTTACGTCGACGAGGTCGCCAACGTTCAGCTCGAGGTCTTCGACCTTCACTTCTTGGCCAAGCTCAAACTTAGCCGCGGTATCGGTTGAAACGCGAAGTTCACGGACAAAGCGTCTCGCCTTGTCAACGCCACCGGCCTTTTCAACGTGTCCACGCTCTGCTTTGTTTACTTTTCGCTCAGGCTTGGTGTCGAAACCGAGCTGAAGAGCGGTGTAGCCATCGGTCTTGCCCTTGTCATTGGTTTCTGTCGTCCGCTTCGCGAGAACTGGGCATGGTCCGAGTTCGATGACACTAACGCCAACCGCTTCACGCTCTTCGGTGAAATAGGTGGTCATACCAACTTTACGGCCAAGGATGCCGAGCTTACGTTCTTTCATGATTTTTTCCTCCAGGGACACGAGTGAAAGACTCGGCGGTCCCCAAAATGATTAGGTAGGGAGCCGAACTACGTCAGGCCAGTCAGGTTGTCAAGCATCAGGGCGTTGGTCAGCGACGGCCATACTTCACTTGGAATCCAAACGAGAAGAAGATGCGATCGTCGTCGAGTAGACCTTCGGGTGGGTTGGGAAATGGCTGAGCCCTCTTCAGAGAGGCAACTGCCTCGCGGTCAAGAAAGTCCAGACCACTAGATCTTAGAACTTTCGACGACATCAATGCCCCTTCCGCGTTGAGCTCGACCTCCAGCACCGTATACCGCGACCTGGGCCCATAGACATGACCGGTTGGGTCTCGGCGCCGATATTCTGTGATGGGATTCCAATGCTGGGAAACACTACGGTGAAAGCGATTGAAGAACGACGCGTACTTAAACGAACGTGTGTTCAAATAGGTGCCATCCCCAAGCTCGATATCTTCGTCGAAGACGTCGTTGGCAGGACTCGAATCTAGGTCTGCCAACACTCTGAAGTCGGGAATGAGCTTCTCCGATGCTTTTCGTCTCTGACCGGGCGCAGTTTGCGGGTCATTGAACTCGCTGGGTGCTTCAGGGCGGGGTGTGGCAAGTGCAAACCTGCCTGGTGCCCGGAGCGGGGGCCCCAAGTTAATAGGAACATCCTTCGCCGTGACTGCTTCCTTGGGCTCCCCGCTGGGCCTCGGGCTTGATTTTTCGGCAATTGACGTTTCGGACCCAGCTTCTTCGACTTCCTTATTGTCAGCACTCTCGTCACCGTCTTGCGGGGTGACCGGGGGGTTTTGTTGAGACTTGGTGAGCTCATGGCCTGCATTTTGGTAACCAGGGGTTTGGTAACGGCTGATGGTCTCTTTTTCTACCGAATGGTCAGTGGTTGCCGAAAACTTTGCTTCAGCGGGTCTCTCTGAGCGATGGTCCGGCGGAAGATTAACGACCTGGAGCTCTTCATCTAGCTTCGTCTTCTCTTTCTTCTTTTCAGTAGGGGCTCGCTGCTTTTCGGCAATGCTTGGCTTTTTGAAAGTTCTAAGCTTAACACGCTTCACTTTTTGGGCGTCGCTCCGTTC